>NZ_JBANCF010000016.1:0-57702 GCF_038742595.1 Aequorivita flava
GGTACCTTCGGGGGCAGGCCCATGCCATCGAGCGATTACTGGTTCCGAGTGGAGTACACCGAGAACGAGATCCCAAAGGAATTCAAAGGACATTTTACCCTAAAACGATAAATAGAAATTAATCAGTAATAAAAAAGAAACCCCACATTTTTGTGGGGTTTTTTGTTTTATAGTATTGAAAACACTCAAAATACCTTAGAATCTATAGATGATTATTGATAAGAGTTATTATAGAAATTTTTAAATTAAGTTTAGGTCAAGATTGAAGGAGGGGCATTCATTCAGAATTATGTTTTTGTCAACCATTCTTTTTGCCTTTTTTTGATTTTTATTAAAATCACTCCGTTTTTTACATCATTGCCATATAAATACTTGGCGCCTAAATCATCTTTTTTAAAGACTGCATAAATTGAATCAATATCTTCTTTATATAAATTCAATTTACATTTTTTTAAGGACTCGTACGTTATGAGTTCACCGTTTAAAACCAACGAAGGTCTGCCGTTAATAAGGCCGGCTCGCTTCAAATTTTTTATATGTTCAATGAGAAAAGTTTTGTCCGGATTATTATCATTTAAAAGATATGGACTGTTGTTGCAACTCAAAAAAGTTAATAGAATAAAAACAAAGCTTAGCTTCTTCATAAGGTGCTAACATTTTAGCTTAAAATTCAACATAGATTTAAAAATTAAAGCCAAGGGACAAAACGAAATTGTTGTAAACCGAATTAATTTCAGCAGTATCGGTTAAACCAATTGAATATAATTGCTGATTTCTTTTTTGTTCAGAACGCGAGTAGGCGAGATCGCCTGTAAAGCTTCCAAAATTATATCCCGCTCCTAAGGAGAAACCGAATACATCACCCAAAATTTCAGTATTTTTGTACGGGCTTTCTTCGTAATGAATACCACCCCGCAAACTTAACTGATTAACGCGATATTCGCCACCAGCTCTGTATTCAGACGTTGCTTTTAGGGTGTTCTCAACAGTATTGTTTAAATCTCTAAAAAACGAATCGTGCGTAGGACTATATTTAATAGATCCATAGTCCTTAAAGGAATAATCGAAACTAATTAAGCCGTTTTGACCAAAAATATACGCAGCACTTGCCGTGGCCTTCGCAGGGGTTTTTAAAGTATAATCTTCAAATACATTTATTACTCTAGGATTAATAATTTGAGTGGTGGATTGTCCTTCAAAAACACGGCGACTTTCGAGGTATTGAGTAGTTTCTTCCGAAATTTGATACCACGTAGGAGTGTCAAAACTCAACCCCAAACGCAGATTGTTTGCTACTTTTGCAATGGCCCCAAATTGTGCAGAAATTCCAGCGCCATTTACCGTTAAGTTATTTTCAAAGCCAATGCTATTAATTGTTGAACCGCTATTATTGTTGGTTTCCAATAAAAACGAACTTTGATTAAAAAAGATTGTATGCGTATTTACATTCACCCCAAAATATAAATGGTCGGTAATTTGAGATGCGAGATTGACTGTAAATTTACTGTTATAACCTTCTGATAGATAGGCGTATTGCTGTTTAAAACTGCCATTTGCAATATTAGACACATAATCTGTATTGGAAGGATTATTGGGGTCTACGGCATCAAAAAGATATGCCTGATACCCAAGAAATGCATTTTGGGCGGTAGTCCCTTTAGATTCTCCCAAATATTGGTAAAGGCTAGAAATTGTTTCAATACCCTGCAATTGTAATAAGTTTAAGGGGAGTCCTTGTGCTTGTTGTAAGAAAAAATCGCCTATAGACGTATTGCCAGTTCCCTCAATATACAATTGGTTTTCGAAGTTTTTAGATATGTTATAATTGAAACCAATGGCCAACTTTTTAAAATCTGATTCTTCGTTTGAATTATTAATTATAAAAACACCGCCTAACTGATTTAACTGGAAATTATTAGCTAAACTTTTTGTGTTGTTGTTGAAATAATTAGATTCATTTTTAATATCGAATAAAGAAGCTGAAAAAGTAAGTGAAGAATTGAGAAATACCGCGCTTCCGGCCGGATTTACGTCAAGTGCCGAAAAATCGCCACCCAATGCTCCCATCGCACCACTTAGTGCGGTATAGCGGGCGGTGCCAATATTTTCCCCAGTACTGTATCGCAAACCGTCGGTTATGTTTTGGGCATTAGAAAATGCCACTGTAAAAATAGTTGCCAATAAAATGGAAATTCTTTTCATTTAATAAGTTCTTTTAAATAATTATGCCCAAAGCTATCATTTCGAATTATTGAGAAATGGCCAATGGGCACAAAGTTGATTTTTTGTAAATATAAAATTATATTATAGCTGTTAACCACGTCCTCCTCGGCCGCTGCTACTACTTCGTCCGCCGCTACTTGAGCGAACACTGCTACCGCTGGAACGTCTGTTACTGCCGGAACTTCTGAT
Source organism: Aequorivita flava (assembly GCF_038742595.1). Classification (NCBI taxonomy): domain Bacteria; kingdom Pseudomonadati; phylum Bacteroidota; class Flavobacteriia; order Flavobacteriales; family Flavobacteriaceae; genus Aequorivita; species Aequorivita flava. Next base: position 2,413 of record NZ_JBANCF010000016.1, read on the forward strand.
AGTGCTATTGCTATTGCTCCTTGTAGGAGAAGAATATGTACTATTTCTGGTGCTATTATTACGTGTAGGTTGTGAGCTGCTATTATTTCTAATTCGTGAGTTAGATCGGGTATTTCTAATTGTATTATTAGAATTGCTGCGTGTGTTTCGCACCGTACTACGTGTGTTTCGCGTAGTTGTATTATTGGCGCGTACATTATTTCTGTTTACACGTCTAGAAAGTTCAGACCGACTATAGGAGCTTCTGCTTGTAGCATTGTTAGATCTACCGCGGGTACTGGTTCTGGTGTAATCTGTGTTTCTTCTACCTCGATTATACGACACGTTATTATAGTGCGAATTGTAATAATAATTGGAATTGTAATAGTGGTGCGAATTGTAAAATCCGTAACCGTAATAAGGATAACCATAGCCGTAACCATAGCCGTAATATGGGTAGCCCCATCCAAAACTCATGCCCCAATACGGAGTGTAGTAATTATAATATGGGTAGCTCCAATATCCCCCATACCAGTAAGGTCTATGGTAAAATCCATACCCATAACCACCATAATTATAAACGTTTACGGTAATATCTTCAGAATTACTCCCCCATGGGCCGTAACCTTCGTCCTGATAATTTTCTTCAATTATAATGTTTCCATCCTCATCTAATCTTTCAGAGGTGGAATAAGCATCAATATCTGTAAAAATAGCGCCGTCTTCTGGGAGATCAGAATAGGCTTCAGATTTACTTCTAAAATATTGCTGGTAGTAGTTCGCTTTGTCGCTATCGGAACCGTTATCGCTGTATTCTTCTTCTGAATATGAATTATTTGAAGAAGAATAAATACCATCATTTTGATTGTAACCTTTGTTATACGTTCCACAAGACGTTAGCATGAAGACGAAAACGCCTATAAATGCTAAAGGAATGAAACGTTTTATATTTGTATTATTGGTGTACATATCTCTGGTAATTTTATTGTTGGACATCATAAAAATAAGTAGTTTTGCGGACAATAACTAATCATTTAACATAGACACAACATTTGTGCCAAAAACCCAGTATGGCAAAGAATATTACAACAAGAGCAGAAGATTATTCTAAATGGTATAACGAGCTAGTAATCAAGGCAGATCTTGCCGAGAATTCTGGTGTTCGTGGCTGTATGGTCATAAAACCATATGGTTTCGCCATTTGGGAACGCATGCAGGCTGAATTAGACAGAATGTTTAAAGAAACTGGACATCAAAATGCTTATTTTCCGTTGTTCATTCCTAAATCATACTTTAGCAAAGAAGCTAGCCACGTTGACGGATTTGCCAAAGAATGTGCAGTTGTTACTCATTACAGGTTAAAAAATGCCGAAGATGGCAGTGGCATAGTTGTAGATCCCGATGCTAAGTTGGAAGAAGAATTAATTGTGCGCCCAACCTCTGAAACAATAATCTGGGATACCTACAGAAAATGGATCCAATCGTATCGCGACTTACCGCTATTAATTAATCAATGGGCAAATGTGGTGCGCTGGGAAATGCGCACCCGTTTATTCTTGCGTACAGCCGAATTTCTGTGGCAAGAAGGTCATACGGCCCACGCTACTAAAAACGAGGCAATTGCTGAAGCAGAGCAAATGATGAATATCTATGCCGAATTTTCTGAAAATTATTTGGCAATACCGGTACTAAAAGGAACAAAAACCGAGAGTGAACGATTTGCCGGCGCATTGGAAACTTATTGTATTGAAGCTTTAATGCAGGATGGAAAAGCCTTGCAGGCAGGAACCTCACATTTTCTTGGTCAGAATTTTGCGAAAGCTTTTGATGTTAAGTTCGCCGCAAAAGATGGCAAGTTAGATTACGTATGGGCAACTTCTTGGGGCGTTTCCACAAGATTAATGGGCGCTTTGATCATGACCCATAGTGACGATAACGGATTGGTTCTGCCGCCTAATTTAGCGCCAGATCAAGTAGTAATTGTTCCTATATATCGTAAGGAAGAAGAGTTTGAAAAGGTAAACGAAGTAGCTCTAGAATTGGTTAAAAAATTACGTTCTAACGGCATTCGTGTAAAATACGATAACCGCGACACGCACAAACCAGGGTGGAAATTTAACGAATACGAATTAAAAGGCGTGCCCGTGCGAATTGCTATTGGTCCAAAGGACGTTGAAAAAGGCACCGTAGAAATGGCACGCAGGGATACACTCACAAAAGAGTTTGTTTCTAACGAAAATGCAGTTTCTAAAGTGCTTTCACTGATGGAAGAAATTCAGGCCAATCTATATACCAAAGCTTCCTCATATAGATCGGAACATACTACCGAAGTTGCTTCATACGAAGAGTTTAAAGAGGTATTAGAAGGTAAAGGTGGCTTTATATTGGCGCATTGGGATGGTACACCGGAGACTGAAGAGCGAATTAAAAATGAAACAAAAGCCACAATTAGGTGTATTCCCCTAGAAGGTGATAATACGCCGGGAAGCTGTATTATTACTGGGAAACCTTCAGAGCGGAAAGTGGTTTTTGCCAAGGCATATTAATTTATTTTTAAAAAAGTTATTTTAGATTTGCTTCATTCAAAAAATATTGTATTTTTGCATCCGCATTTGAAAATAAACAATGGTCCGTTCGTCTAGGGGTTAGGACGCCAGGTTTTCATCCTGGTAACAGGGGTTCGATTCCCCTACGGACTACAAAATTTAGAATTTAATAAAATAGAAATGGCAAATCACCAGTCAGCATTAAAGAGAATTAGAAGCAACGAGGCAAAGCGCTTGCGTAACCGTTATCAGCATAAAACTGCCCGTAACGCCATGAAGAAGTTTCAGGAACTTTCTGATAAAAAGGAGGCTGAAGCAATGTTTCCGAACGTTATTTCAATGATTGACAAATTGGCTAAGAAAAACATTATTCATTCCAATAAGGCTTCCAATTTAAAATCGAATATGGCAAAGCACGTTGCTGCGTTATAATTCTTTTTAAAAACAATTTTTAAAGCCCTTTCAGGAAACTGAGAGGGTTTTTTTGTTTGGGGCGCCTATTATATTCGTACAGACGAAGGAACCAAATAAGTGTAATCGCCCGCGTTTCGCATAACATCGCGTACAATCGTAGAAGATATATTTGAAACCTCCGGCGCACATATTAGGAAGATAGTTTCAACTTTTGCCATTTTGTAATTTGTCTGCGCTATGGGCTGTTCGTAATTTAAATCGGTGGTGTTTCGCAAACCGCGAACTATAAATTGTGCCTCTTCCGAAATGCAATACTTGGCAGTAAGACCGGTATAACTTTTCACCTTCACCTTTGCTTCATCTTTAAAGGTTTCTTCAATAAAATTAACCCGTTCTTGTAAGCTGAACATTGTTTTTTTATCGGCATTTACGCCTATGGCAATTATAAGCTCGTCGAAGAGGGGAAGTGCGCGCAATATAATATCTACATGCCCAAGGGTTATAGGGTCGAAAGTACCGGGAAAAACTGCGCGTTTCATAATTTTTTTACTTATAGGTTAAACTGTATGGTTTATTGTGGCAATAATTTGCAACCATTAAACACGACTAAGTTACTGAGTTATTGGGAATAGACGCTTCATTTTATAAAAATTTTGAAATCAATACGGCGATAGCGGCCAGTACTGTGGCCAGAACTACGCCTCGTGCTCTGTAATATTGGTTCTTTTTTAAAAATATAAAAAACACTATAAGGTTTAAAATTGCGCCTAAGGCAATTAAGCTTCCTAGTAGGTCGTTTGCCCTAGCGTCCTTTAGTGTAACCTCTAAACTGCTATCGGAAAAAAAGAAAATATATAAATAAGTCCCTGCCAAATTAGCTAAAACTCCAATTATAAATCCTTTTAAAATTTCTGCTATATGTGGCTTCATATTTATAATTTCTATTTTATTGGTGTCACTTTAAATTTGTGTGTTAACCTAACTACTTTAACTCCCAGGAATTTAATTCGTCCATAGCGCGATATGCTGTAAGGTCAAATTGCACGGGAACTACCGAAACATACCCATTGCGCAGTGCCCACTCGTCAGTATCTTCGCCTTCATCATCATTTACAAACTCGCCTGAAAGCCAGTAATAATCGCGACCCACTGGGTTGGTGCGTTTGTCAAATTTTTCTTCCCAGTGCGCATTTGCTTGGCGGCAGATTTTAATGCCATTAATTTCCGAAGCATTTAATTTTGGAATATTTACATTTAATACAACCCCTTTTGGCAATCCGTTTTTAAGTGTTTGCTGCGCAATGGCTTTTACAAACTTTTTTGAAGGTCCAAAATCTGCTTCTAAGGAATAATCTAAAAGAGAAAACCCAATAGAAGGTATGCCTTGCGTTCCTGCCTCTACAGCAGCACTCATTGTCCCGCTGTAAATTACATTTATAGACGAATTGCTTCCGTGATTAATACCACTAACACACAGGTCCGGTTTGCGTTTTAAAATTTCGTTTACTGCTATTTTTACGCAGTCAACCGGGGTGCCGCTGCAACTGTACTCTTTATGTGGAGCATCTTTAATTACATTTATACTATTGCAGTACAAAGTATCGTTTATAGTTATTGCGTGGCCCATGCCACTTTGGGGAGAATCCGGTGCTACTACCATTACATCGCCTAAAGTGTTCATGACTTCAATTAAAGCACGAATTCCAGGAGCATTGATGCCATCATCGTTTGTTACCAGAATTAACGGTCTGTTTTCTGACATATTCTTTGAATTTTAAAGGGAAACAAAAATACATTTATTAATCCTGAATACAGAATTTGCTTACGAATAACAGATTCTGCTGTTTAACAAAATATTAGTACCAGAATGCTTTAATGGCACGGTTTTTTGTATAATTTAGGCACTTATAATTAATACCACAACTATGCGAATAATGAAAAAGAATTTTAAAGTTTTGTTTTTGGCGGTTTTCGTTTCTGTGGCTTCTTGCAGTTTTACTACAAAGGAGTTTAATGACCCCAATAAAGACAAGCTGCTTTTGGACTTAATTACCTACGTTATTCAGAAAGGTCATTACGATCCTAAAGATATCAATGATGAATTTTCTATTGGCGTTTACGACAAATTTATAAAAGGTCTCGATCCGTTAAAAAGATATTTTTTGGCATCAGACATTGCTGAATTCAGCAAATATAAAACCGAGATAGACGACCAAATAAAAAACAAGGATCTCTCGTTTTTTGATTTGGTGTACAGTCGCTTTCAAAAAAGAATGGCAGATGTACAAAAGATCTATCCTGAAGTATTAGCTAAACCTTTTGATTTTACTGAAACCGAAACCATAAACGTAGATTACGATAAATTAGCCTATGCTAATTCCCCAAAAGAGTTAAGATCGCGGTGGAAACAACAATTAAAATTCACGACTCTGGCCAGTTATTACGATTCGGTAGAGGATCAAAAAAACAGGGAAAAGGGTGTTTCAGATTCTGATACAAACACAGATGAAGAGGATGAAACAGAATTTCAAGATGCTGCTAAAAATGATTCATCTAAAAAAGAAGAACCTTTTGTACGCAAGTCTTTAACCGAATTGGAGCAGAAAGCGCGTGAAGCTGCTAAAAATTCGCTCGATGAATATTTCGACTTTACAAAAGATTTACAGCGTACGGATTATTTTGCAATTTATTTAAATACCATAGTTGAAGAATTTGACCCGCATACCAATTATTTTGCCCCACCCGATAAAGATAGGTTCGACCTAAGAATGTCTGGTAAGCTGGAGGGTATAGGAGCGCGACTTCAAAAAAAGAACGATTATATTACCGTGATTGAGGTAATTAGTGGCGGCCCAGCATGGCGTAGTGAAAAAATAGAAGTGGGCGACGCAATTCTTAAAGTAAAACAAGAAGACGAAAAAGATGCCGTTAGTATCGTGGGCATGCGTATAGACGATGCTGTTAAATTAATTAAAGGTCCAAAAGGAACTAAAGTTACCTTAACCATTAAAAATGTTGACGGCACGGTATCAGATAAAGTGCTTACCCGCGATGTGGTTGAGCTTGAGGAAACCTACGCAAAATCTTCCTTGATAGAAACATCCGATCGAAAATTTGGACTAATAAATTTGCCGCAGTTTTATTTTGATATGCAGAACTATAAAGAACGAAACGCTGCAACCGATGTTAAAAAAGAAATTATCCGTTTAAAAGAAGAAGGAATGGAAGGCCTTGTTCTGGACCTTCGCGATAATGGGGGCGGTTCTTTGAGAACAGCCGTGGATATTGCAGGATTATTTATTAAAAAAGGCCCCGTTGTGCAAGTGGCATCAAACGGAAATAAAGAGGTACTCGAAGATAAAGACAGCGAAATTGTTTGGGACGGGCCGCTTGTAATATTGGTGAATGAGTTATCTGCCTCTGCTTCAGAAATTTTAGCCGCTGCTATGCAAGATTACAAACGCGCAATAATTATAGGAAGTGCGCAAACGTACGGAAAAGGAACTGTACAGAACGTAATAGACCTAAACCAATGGCTTCGTAAAAACGATTTGGGCGATATGGGCGCGCTAAAAATTACGTCGCAAAAATTTTATCGAGTCAATGGCGGTTCTACACAATTGGAAGGCGTAAAGAGCGATGTTGTAATGCCAGACCGATATAGCTATATAGACGTAGGCGAAAGAGATTATGACAATCCATTACCCTATGATAAAATTGATGCGGCCAAATACAATATTTGGGACGGATATATAGATTATGATGAAACAATTGAGAAGAGCAATGCACGGATGGAGCAAAACGCACATTTAAAATTAATTGACGACAACGCTCGTTGGATCAAAGAACGCAGAGACGAAAAAACGGTTAACTTAAACTATAAAATGTACAGTGCCGATATTGCTCAGCGTAAAGAAGAAACCAAGCGTTTTGATGCTATAAACGAATACGATAACAAGCTTACATTTAAATCATTGCCTTATGAAACTGCGCTGATGAAACAAGATACTACACTGTCAGAAAAACGCAAAAGATGGCATAAAAACCTGAGTAAAGACATGTATATTGAAGAAGCTGTGCACGTATTGGAAGATTTAAAACTCAGTAATATAAAAGCGGGAAAAGTTGCCGATATTAAAAATTAGTATTGCATAAACCGGATGCTTGTTTCTATTTAAAACACACTAAATTTTACTAAATTTGAAGTGTGAAAAATTCCACTTCATTAAGCAGAATAGCGCTCCAGAAGTTTAAAAAAAACTTTTGGGGCGTTTTCAGTTTTGGCTTCTTAATACTTTGTGTGTTCGTGGCAATTTTTGCATACGCTTTAGCGCCAGATAATTCGCAGAATGCCAATCAGATGCATTTATCTGTCCATTCAAAAAATCCAGGATTTTCGGCGCAAATGCTTACTATTCCTGTAGCCGTTGAAAGGCAAAATCCTGTTTCAGTTTTCTTCTTCGGAAAAAAGAATGCAGATACAGAAATTCCAATTTCGAAGTATTCTTTAACCGAAAACTCAATAGCAATAACGGAATATACCCCCGACGGAACTGATGGACTGCAGAAGGAATATGCGCTTTCGCTATTCCCCAATGTTACTACCGTAGAGGAAATTCCCCAAAAATATATTTCAGAAAAAAAATTCCTACTAGGCACCGATAAATACGGCCGAGATCTTTTAAGCCGAATGCTTATCGGAATCAGAATTTCGTTGGCCATTGGCTTTGTTGCTGTATTTATTTCGTTGGTTATTGGTATAACTATGGGAGCCATTGCAGGATATTACGGCGGACGGGTAGATGCCGCAATAATGTGGCTTATTAATGTTACGTGGTCCATTCCAACCTTGCTTTTGGTAATTGCCATCACTTTGGCGCTTGGCAAAGGTTTTTGGCAAGTTTTTATAGCTGTTGGACTCACAATGTGGGTAGAAGTTGCGCGCGTGGTCCGCGGGCAGGTTATGGGCGTAAAACAGATGCAATATGTAACTGCCGCAAGAGCTTTGGGGTTTAATGATTTCAGAATAATTGTAAAACATATTTTGCCCAATAGTATGGCGCCGGTAATCATTATTTCCGCAGCCAATTTTGCGGGAGCTATTCTTATTGAAAGCGGACTTTCGTTTCTGGGAATTGGAGCTCAACCACCAATGCCCAGTTGGGGTGGTATTATTAAAGACCATTACGCATATATAATTTTAGGAAAGCCCTACTTAGCACTAATTCCCGGATTGGCTATTATGAGTCTTGTAACCGCATTTATGTTAATAGGAAATGCCCTGCGCGATGCAATGGACGTGCGGAATGATTAATAAAATTTAAATAACGAAGTATTCGTATATTTGAAATACATTAAAAATTTGCCAACGATGGATATTACGGAAAGAAAATATAGGTTGATTCAACATTGTATGGGTATTTCGACTGTTGAGGAAATAGAACGTGCAGAATATTTTTTTAAGCACGAAATAGAAACAATTGATTTTTGGGATAACTTGCCCGAACAGGTTCAAAAACTAGTACAAAAAAGCAAGGAGCAGAGTAAAAATGATTTGGTAATGCCTCACGAAACAGTTATTGAAAAAGCCCGAAAAAAAATTAAACAGTCTTGATGAAAGTGTTTTGGACACAACTTGCCGATATAACTTTTGAAGACGAAATTGAATTTATCCTGCGCAAGTGGAACAATGCCGAAGCCGAAAAGTTTATAGATTTGGTTGAGGATTTTAAAAAAGCGTTATCTACAAATCCATATATGGGCAAATTGTCTGAAAAAAGTCAAGTTAGAATGTTTGTTTTATCCAAATAAACCACTGTTTTTTACGAAGTTTTTAATGATAAAAAACGTATAGACCTTCAGCTATTTTGGAACAACTCCAAGGATACAAAGGAGCTTGATAAGTATTTGTGAAAAACCATTTTACCACTTTATCACAGTGCTTGATAAGATTATTAGTCAATTTAGAGCTGATAATGTTATCAATTAGACCCGTAATCTTATGAAAAAATTATTTGGGAACTCACAAATCTTGGTTTTGGCTTTTAGTTTGTCTATGTGTAAGGGCAAAATTTCACCACAAAAAACTTATAAGTCTGAAATAGTGAATCCCTATAGATTTTCCAATTATGTTGATGGCTTTTAACAATAATAAAGAAATTAAAAATGAAGCAGTGCCGCTGGATATTGTGGAAATAAAAAACAAAAAGGCGAAGGCTACCCTTGTTTTAAAAATTGCAACTATGTTATCAAAGCGATTAACAAAAAGAATAGCTATCAATTGTTAGAAATAACGGTGGACTAAAAAATATTATTTCTACCTAAATCACTTTTTTACTGTTGATCCATGAATCGAAAATACCTTTATCCCATCCTTATTATCCTCGTTACCGTTGTACTGTACTATGGTGATGAATATGTGGATAAACTGAACAGTCCAGCAAATAAAACACTTTCAAATCCCGAAAGAAGCGGTGCGGAATTTAACGATACATTCCTCCCAGCTTCCACCACGGGTGAAATTGTAAAGCACAATTTTTATACGCTTTCCTATTCTGAAGAACACGAACAAGCAGAATGGGTTGCTTATGAATTGAAGAAAAGTGATCTTTCAAAAAACGAATTTGAGCGCCCTTACTTTATTGAAGACAAAAAGGTGGAAACAAGGTCTGCAGATTGGCGCAACTATAAAAACTCCGGCTACGATCGTGGTCATCTTTGCCCCGCTGGCGATAGAAGAATGTCATTTGAGGCGTATAATGAAACATTTTTGACCAGTAATATAAGTCCGCAAGATCATGATTTTAATGCGGGAATTTGGAACCGTTTGGAACAGAAAGTACGCTATTGGGCTAGAAAATATGATGGTGTTTACGTCGTGACAGGCGGTGTTTTAAAAGGCGACTTAAATACTATTGGACACGAGAATGTTTCTGTTCCCAATAAATTTTATAAAATTGTAGTAGATGTTTCAGGTGAAAGTTATAAAGCCATTGCTTTTTTAATTCCGAATAAACCTTCACGTGAAAGTTTTTACGAATACGCCGTTTCAATCGATGAAATTGAAGATGCAACGGGAATCGATTTTTTTCCACAATTGCCAGATTCCATTGAAAACGAAATGGAACAGACCATTAATCTAAAAGTTTGGGGAAAGAAATAAGTGTGCAATGTATGGTTTTGGGCATACGGTAGAAAGCACCGAGCTAATTAAACTAAAATTTTCATTTCAACTTCTATCTCCTACGAATAATGAAAATTTGCTCCATCTAATTTCACAAAAATAAAGAGTAAAATAGTGAAGCCCCAAAGTGCGGAACCTCCGTAACTAAAGAAGGGCAGTGGGATTCCGACGGTTGGAAAAATTCCTGTAACCATGCCAATATTTACGAAAAAGTGAAAAAATAGAATTGCGGCAACACTGTACCCATACACTCTTCCAAACTGGTTTTTTTGCTTTTCAGCCCTAAAAATAATTCGGGTTATTAATCCTACAAAGAGCAAAATAACTACCATGCTCCCTAAAAACCCCCATTCTTCGCCCACTGTACTAAAAATATAATCTGTGTGCTGTTCGGGGACAAAATTACCTTTGGTTTGCGTTCCTTGAGTCCAACCTTTTCCGAGCCAACTACCGTTGCTTATAGCAATTTCACTTTGATTTGTATTATAACCAATACCACGAGCATCAACTTCTTTTCCTAATATAATATTAAAACGATCGCGATGGTGTTGTTTAAAGACGTTGTTAAAAATATAGCTTACAGAAAATGCAAAGCCAATTGAAGCCACAACAACGAAAATATATTTAATAATATTGGGTCTTTTTTTTCTATTTCTAAAAAATAATAATCCCGCAATAAGTAAAATTCCGGCAGCTACCCAAATTGTACCAAAAGCAAGTGTAGATACAAACAAAACAATTGCAAACAGTGCTAAAAGTAAATATACTCCGTGTAAACCCTCGCGATAAAGAGGAAAAACGAATGCCGCATATATTAAAACACTTCCAGGATCGGGCTGCAATATTATTAAAATAACGGGTAATGCAAGTATAATGAATGCACCAATCTGGTGCTTAAAATCTTGCATGTTCGTTTGAATATCGCTTACATATTTTGATAGGGCAAGGGCAGTAGCCGCTTTAGCAAATTCACTAGGTTGTATGCTGAAACCACCAAAGTCGTACCAGGCAGTAGTGCCTGCAATAGTTCTTCCAAATATAAATAGCCCGACAAGCGAAATTAATGAAGCTATATAAATAACGCTCGCAAAGCGTTCGTAGAACTTAGATTCTATGGCTAGTACGAAAATTATTAAGACAATACTCAGGCCAATCCATAGCATTTGTTTGCCATAAATTTGGTTGAAATCAAAATAGCCTTTTGCTGCATCGCTTAGCGAGGCGGAGTATATATTTATCCAACCCATTGACACCAATGCAATATAGATGAATATAATTAGCCAATCAAAACGTACGTAACTTTTGGTAGCTGCCATTATCTATTAATTGAAAAAGGTTCGCCACTGTACTGTTTGGCATATTCTGCTTCGAGGCTTCCTTGCAACACAAACTTTTCCATATCCGTTCGGGTAATTTCGCCTTTAAGATATTTTTCAATCATGAGTCCGGCTATTCTTCCAGCCCAGCGGGAGCCCCAGTAACCATTTTCAACGAACACGGCAATGGCAATTTTAGGATTGTCTTTGGGTGCAAATGCTACAAAAATAGAATGATCGGTAAGCTGCACGCGTTTACCATCTATTTTTGTGTAGTTTTCTGCAGTACCTGTTTTTCCACAAACTTCAATCCCGGGAACTCTTATTGAGGCTGCAGTACCACGTTCATAAACTTGAAACATACCTTCTACTACCGGTTCAAAATATTCGGGTTCAACAGTGGTGTGGTTTTTCACTTTAAATTTTTGCGGAATGGTGTCCGGGCCAATTATATTTTTTATGATATGCGGCGTGTAATAATAGCCTCGATTAGCAATAGCCGCAGTAAAGTTTGCCATTTGGATTGGCGTTAATAAAACTTCACCCTGCCCAATAGCATTTGAGATGGTTGCCAGCGAAGACCATTTATGCTCCGGGAATTTGTGTATTTTATTATAATATGCCGATGTTGGTATGTTTCCTCTTTTACCACTCGGAAGATCGTAGCCCAAAAAATCGCCTAATCCAAAACTCATAAGATCTTTTCGCCAAGCATCTATGCCTTCTTGAGGGGTAGGATAGGTGTCCATTATCTTTTTATAAACAGTACAAAAATACGTATTACAGGAATTGGCAATCCCTGAAACCATAGCAACTGGCCCGCTATGGTGGCATCGTAAAACTCTTCTGCCAAAATGAAAGCCGCCACTACAACCTATTACGTCGTCTGTTTTAATAGCGTGTTCATGTAATCCAACCAATGCGGTTAACGCTTTAAATGGTGAACCTGGCGGATATTCACCCATTAGAACCCTATCGTATAACGGTTTGGCAATAGTGTCGTACCATAATTTTGTGAAATTTTTTGAACGTTCGCGACCCACCAAGAGTGAAGGATCGTAACTAGGTGCTGTTACCAAAGCAAGTATTTCGCCGGTATCGGGTTCAATAGCAACTATACCACCGCGTTTATGAACCATTAATTCCTGTCCGTATTTTTGGAGCGTGGCATCAATAGTTAGTTGTATATCTAGGCCTCGTTCCGGTAAAGTATCAAAAATACCGTCTTTATACGGGCCAATATCTCTATTAAAACGATCTCTTTGAATGTATTTTACACCTTTTACACCGCGAAGAACTTCCTCATATTCTTTTTCTACACCTGCCGTACCAATGAGTTCGCCCATTTGGTAATATGGATTTTTTTCAATGATGGCATTGTTTACCTCGGCTATGTAACCCATAACGTTCGCCGAATGGTCTACTTGATATTCGCGAAGGGAACGACGCTGAATATAAAACCCTTCGTATTTATACATTTTTTCTGAAAGGGAGGCGTAATCTGCTTTGTTAAGTTGTGGAAGTACTACCGATGGAAGTCTTGGTGAATACACCCGTGCCTTGCGCAATATTTCTTTAAAATCTTCTTTGGTTATTTTTAGCAATCTACAAAATTCTAAGGTATCCAAAGGTTTTACATCTTTTGGGATAACCATAACGTCGTACGACGGTTGGTTTGAAACTAAAAGTTTGTTGTTTCTATCAAACATGTACCCGCGCTGTGGATAGTCGTACATTACTTTTATGGCACTGTTTTGTGTGAGCGAATCTGATGAAGCATCATACACCTGCAAATAGAAAAGCCGAGCGGCAAAAAGCACACCGCTCATCAAAACCAATGCTATGAGTACAATTTTTCTCATTGTGATTTCTTATTAAAAATTATCATTGTACAGACAATAACAATTATAGTAAACAATCCGGAAAACAGGGTAGATTTTAACAGCAACAATGTATGATTGAAACTAAAAATTTCTAGTGAAAACATAACAAAGTGATGCATTAAAACCAAAGATGCAATGTAGGTAAGCCTTTCCATGGGATCGGCTTTTTTAATTTTCACACTGTTGTATTCGTAGCTTACACCGAAGGAATATTTTAATACTACCGGACGAATATATGCCACAAAAGCACAAGCAGCCGCATGCACTCCGCCCGAGTCTTCAAAAATATCGATGGAAAGCCCTAATAAAAAACCGAGAAAAATCAAAACACTTTTATCGCCGTCCAGTGGGTAGAGTACTATAAACAAAATATAGAGATAGGGGTTTATATATCCTCCCAAATTAATATTGTTAAGCACCAGCACCTGCAGAAAAACCAGCAGTACAAAACGACCTATGTTTATTAATATATCACTGTTCGACATCTTCTACTCCTTTCTCTAACTCTAAAATTTCTTGAGCTTCATTGTTTTTTATTAAATAAACGTTTTCCAGGCTCGTCATATCGTTAAACAAGGTTACGTTTACGTAATAATAGTTATCATCATTATCCAAATGAAAATCTTTTACCGCCCCAATTAAAATACCTTCGGGGAAAATTGTCGAGCGTCCGCCAGTAATAATGGTATCGCCTTTTTCTATTTGCGCCAACCGCGGAATATCTATTAATTGCACCACGTTGGGATCTTTCGTATTCCAGATGAGCGATCCAAAATGACTCGATTTTTTTAGCTTTGCGTTAATGCGGCTTTTTGTATTTAAAATAGATTGTACGGTGGCGTAATTTTTTGAAACATCACTAACTATGCCCACAACTCCTTTAGACGAAATAACGCCCAAATCTATTTTTACACTATCTCGCTGGCCCTGATCTAACGTAAGTTGATTCTTCGTTTTTGAAAAATTATTATTGATTACCCGCGCCGTATAATATTGAAATTTACTTGGAAGAATAGTGCTATCTAGTTTTTCAATTGAAATGGCCTCTTCCAAATGCTCCATTTTTTTCCGAAGCATTAAGTTTTCCTGTAATAACTGTTCGTTCTCTTTCGAAAGATTAAAATAATCGGTTATATTATTTCGAAATGTATAAACGCCACCCGAAATAAAGTTGGCAGAACTCACAAATTTATTGTTGTGGTAATTATGAGTTTGAATAGTAAGTGCAACGGAAATCGCGAAAAGCACGGCAAACAACAAGAAATTTTTATTCCGAATGAAGAAAAATATAATCTGCTGCATTGCTTGTTAGGGTTAAAATATTCTGTTTCTTGATGGGAGCAACGCCATAAATGGGCAACTATTCTTTTTAAATTATTTTCAGTATAATAATTTCTATCGAAAAATTACTTAATCAAAACGCTTTTGTACTTATTTAAGTTTTTTAAACAAATACCGGTGCCACGTACAACTGCCCGCAACGGATCTTCGGCAATATACACAGGCAAGTCGGTTTTTTGCGAGAGCCTTTTGTCCAGTCCGCGAAGCATGGATCCACCGCCGGCCAGGTATATTCCGGTGTTGTAAATATCGGCGGCAAGTTCGGGTGGCGTTTGTGAGAGTGTTTCCATTACCGCATCTTCAATTCTAAGAATCGATTTGTCCAATGCCTTTGCTATTTCTCTATAGGAAGTTTGTACTTGTTTTGGTTTTCCTGTTAACAAATCGCGCCCTTGTACGTCCATTTCATCTGGAGGTAACTCTAAATCTTCGGTAGCGGCTCCAATCTGTATTTTAATTTTTTCGGCGGTACGTTCCCCCACATAAAGGTTGTGTTGGGTACGCATATAATATACTATATCGTTTGTAAAAACGTCGCCCGCAATTTTTATAGATTTGTCGCAAACAATTCCGCCAAGTGCAATTACTGCAATTTCGGTAGTTCCGCCTCCTATATCTACAACCATATTTCCTTTGGGCTGCATAATATCTACACCAATACCAATTGCTGCGGCCATGGGTTCATGAATTAAATAAACTTCTTTTCCGTTAACTCGCTCTGCACTTTCTTTTACCGCGCGCATTTCAACTTCAGTAATTCCGCTGGGAATACAGATTACCATTCGCAATGAAGGTTTTAGCCAGCGTTTTTTTAAGGCCGGAATATCATTGATAAACATGTTTATCATTTTTTCACTGGCATCAAAATCTGCAATTACACCATCCTTCAAAGGCCTAATTGTTTTTATGTTTTCATGGGTTTTTCCCTGCATCATGGCAGCTTCGCGCCCTACAGCAATAATTTTGCCGGTAGTACGATCTCGTGCTACGATTGACGGGGCGTCAACAACTACTTTGTCGTTGTGAACAACCAAGGTATTTGCAGTACCCAAGTCAATGGCTATTTCTTCAGTTAGGAAGTCAAAAAATCCCATAATTTATTTTGTTGGAGTTGAAGGTTAACGTGTCTGCTTAATTTTAACAAATGTAATAAATTTTAATGCTTAAAATGGCGTGTACCTGTAAATACCATTGCCATTTTATGTGTATTGCAATAATCTATGCTCAACTGATCTTTTATAGAACCTCCAGGCTGTATTACTGCGGTAATTCCTGCATTATCGGCAATTTCCACACAATCTGGAAACGGAAAAAAAGCATCACTTGCCATAACAGCACCATCGAGATTGAACTTAAATGATGTTGCTTTTTCAATTGCTTGTTTTAATGCGTCTACTCGGCTGGTTTGGCCGGTTCCGCTAGCGCAAAGTTGTTTGCCCTTTGCCAAGACAATTGTATTGCTTTTTGTGTGTTTGCAAATTTTAGATGCAAACAACAGGTCTTCTAACTCCTGTGCACTGGGTTTATTGTCCGTAGCGTGCGTTAAAATTTCGGCAGTATCGGTAATGTTGTCTTTGTCTTGAACAAGCACTCCGTTTAAACAAGTTCTTACGGTATGCGAAGGTAATTGGGTGTTTTTTTGAATTAGTAAAATTCTATTTTTCTTCCCTTTTAAAATTTCCTGTGCCTTAGCCGAAAAGGAAGGCGCAATAACCACTTCGCAGAAAAGATCGTGAATTTCGTTTGCAGTAGCTTCATCAATTTCTACATTGCTAATTAATATACCGCCAAATGCCGATACGGGATCACCTGCCAATGCTGCTAAATACGCTTGTTGTACGGTTTCGCGTTGTGCAATTCCACAGGCGTTATTGTGTTTTAAAATTGCAAAAGTGGGTGCTTCCCCTTTAAATTCGTTCATTAAATTTACGGCAGCATCAACATCCAAAAGGTTGTTATAGCTTAATTCCTTGCCGTGAAGTTTGGTGAACATTTCATCAAAATTTCCGAAGAAAAAACCTTTTTGATGTGGATTTTCGCCGTAGCGTAGCTCCTGGCCGTTAACCGCACTTATTTTATACGCTGGCAATTTTTCTTCTATATTGAAATAATTAAAAATTGCAGTGTCGTAATTAGACGAGACATTGAACGCTTTAGCGGCAAAGCGCTTGCGGTCTTTAAGGGTAACTTCTCCGTTGTTTACGGAAATCACTTTCAAAAATTCGGCGTAATCATCAACCGAAGAAACGCAAATGGTGTCTTTAAAATTTTTAGCGGCCGCGCGAATCAACGATATACCGCCAATATCTATTTTTTCAATTATATCTGTTTCCGAAGCTCCGGAGGCAACCGTTTTTTCAAAAGGATATAAATCTACAATTACCGCATCTATCTGCGGAATGTTGTATTGTGCCATTTCGGCAACATCACCTTGATTGTCCTGTCGGTTTAAGATACCGCCAAAAACCTTCGGGTGAAGCGTTTTTACACGACCGCCCAAAATTGAAGGGTAATCGGTAATATCCTCCACGGCGGTTACTTCAATTCCAAGATCTTGAATGAATTTTTCGGTACCACCGGTTGAGTAAAGTTTTACGTTTTGTTCGTGCAGTTTTTTAACAATTGGGGCGAGGCCTTCTTTGCTAAAAACAGAGATTAATGCTGAGGTAATTTTTTTGGAATTGTTCATTATTGAAAATTAAGGTGCAAAAGTACATAATTGCATAGTAAATTTGTAACATAAGCAGTGAGAAAACGTCTTACTTTTTATAAATTTATCAACCCCTTTTAATAGCGAAATCGAAATCGAAATCGAAATCGAAATCGAAATTGAAATTGAAATTGAAATTGAAATTGAAATTGAAAATTTGAAATCGCCAAACCTTAACTTAAAATCATAAATGCTAATATACCTTCGCGTTTTAAAGGAAAGTTTCAATTTTGCTCTCAGTGCGCTTCGGAACAATAAATTAAGAACCTTTCTTTCATTGGTTGGTGTTACAATCGGTATTTTTTCAATCATAGCGGTACTCGCCGCAGTAGATTCCTTAAAACGCGAAATTGAAGGCAGCATTAGTGGTCTAGATAATAGCACCATAATTGTTATGCGTTTTAATTTTGGTCCGACCGATATTCCACGGTGGAAATGGCAACAATTTCCCGATGTTACCTTTGATGAATATCAGTATATTGAACGAAATACCCCAAATATTGAAGCAGCAACCTTTACGCTGAACGTTCCAAACGAAACCATAAAATACGGAAACAACCAAGTAGACAATGTTCCTATTGGTGCGGTAACCGATAGCTACTACCATATTGAGGCATTGCAGTTATCGGAGGGCAGGTTTTTTAATGGTTCCGAATCCAATAGCGGTTCTATGGTTGTGGTTCTGGGAAATGAAATTGCATTACAATTATTTGGGGGTGCTGCAAACGCTATTGGAAAACAAGTACGTATTTACGGAAGAAAATTTAATGTAATTGGTGTTTTGGAAAAAGAGGGTGCCGGTTTATTTGGAAACTCAAAAGATACATCGGTTTGGATGCCCGTAAATGTGGTTCGCAGAATTTACGGCGACAACAATAAAACTACCTTTCCGCAAATAGTGGTAAAACCTAAAAAGGAAGTGGACCAAGCCGAATTTATTGCTACACTTACACAAAAACTTAGGTTAAAACGTGGTTTAAAACCCGATGAGGTGAGTAATTTTTTTATTAACCAAATGCAGGGTTTTACAGATTTTATTGATGAAATAACCGGTAGCATGAATATTATTGGGCTTATTATCAGTGGTTTTTCACTATTGGTTGGTGGTTTCGGAATTGCCAATATTATGTTTGTAAGCGTAAAGGAAAGAACCAATTTAATTGGTATTCAAAAATCGTTGGGAGCCAAAAATAAATTTATACTTTTTCAATTTTTATTTGAAGCTGTAATTCTCGCAATAATTGGAGGCTTAATTGGTCTGTTTTTAGTATTTATTGCTTCTCTACTTGCTTCACAATTTACGGGCGATTTCAATTTTATCCTGTCTCCGTTTAATATGTTTATCGGCACTGCAATTTCGGCGGCAATTGGTTTAATTGCAGGAATTATTCCGGCTATTTCCGCTTCAAAATTAGATCCGGTGGAGGCGATCCGCACGGGAATGTAAGCTTCGTAAATTCCAAGTTACAAGCACCAAATTCTAAATAAATCTCAAAAAACAGAAGGTAAAAGATAATAAACAGTTACTTCTTACTCTTGAAAGGGCTGGGGTGGGACTTTTGGAGTTTGAAATTTAAAATATTGGAATTTTCGAAGAAGTGGCTGCAAAAAACTTAATTTAAAGAACTAAAGTATCTTTGCAACTTCTTCGTTTACCCATTCCAAAAAGCGTTCGTCTTCCAGCGAAAAAGGATCTGCTACGTGCGAATCAATATCTATTTGGCCAATATTTTTTCCGTCTTTGAAAAGCGGGATTACAATTTCAGATTTTACGGTAATGCTGCACGCAATGTAATTGTCCTGTGCTTTTACATCGGGCACTACAAAGTTTTTGTTGCTTACCGCCACCTGCCCGCAAATTCCTTTACCAAAAGGTATAACGGTGTGGTCTGTGGGTTCGCCTGCGAATGCTTTTAAGTGAAGCGTTTCTTGAGCCGCGTTCGCAAAGTAAAATCCAACCCAATCGTAATAGCCTATAGAGGTTTGGAGAAGCTCACAAACCTCGGTTAAGCGTTGTTCGGTACTTTCGCTATTATTGGCAAGAATGGTAGTTATTTTGGGTTTCAGTTTTAAGAATGACATAATTTTACAGCTAAATATGAGTTGGCAAAAGTATTTTAAAACCCTTACAAACGCCAAAAACAAATACTGTATTTTTGTTAAATACAAAAATTTCAAATACTGTAAAAAGTTGAATATGTTTGAAACAGTAAGTAAGAAATAATTTTTGAAAGAACTTTTTAAAAAATACCGAACCGTTGTTCAATTCATCATCCTATTTTTGGGCACATATTTGTTGCTTGGCGTTGTATATTCACTTTACTTAAAGGCGTCTGCGAGTGGCTATTTTTTTCCGGATTATCTTTCAAATCTCGTTGCAAATCAAAGCAGGGCTGTGTTAGAGTTTTTGGGTTATACTTCTACTTTAAAACCCAATATATTGGAACAGGGAATTTCGCTAACAATAAACAATGCCTATTCTGTTAGTATTGTTGAGGGTTGCAATTCTGCCAGTGTTATTATTTTGTTTGTGGCTTTTATTATTGCTTTCGCAGAAAATTTCAAAAAAACGCTTTTGTTTCTTTTGGCGGGTGCGGTTTTAATTTACAGCGTTAATTTACTGCGAATCGTAATTCTTATTATCGCACTTTACAAATTTCCGCAGTATGAAAATGTGCTTCATTCGGTAGTATTTCCAGGTATAATTTACAGCGTGGTTTTCGTGTTATGGATGATTTGGGTTAAAATGCTAAAATCGAATACGCCGTAATGAAAAAGTCGTTAAACATAGTAAGTATAGTTGTTCTGGCGGGTTTTTTAGTTCTTATTCGAGCTTTTGAACATACGTTGTTTTACGATCCGCTTTTATCTTTTTTTGAAGTTGACTATAAAAGTATGCCGCTGCCACAAATGGACACGTTTGCGTTACAAACCGGGGTTGCGCTCCGATTTTTATTAAATACCATTATTTCTCTCGCAATTATATGGCAGGTATTTAAGGATAAAGAAATTATAAAGTTTTCACTCCTTCTTTACAGCCTTCTTTTTGTGCTGTTTTTTATGATCTTCAGCTTTATAATTTTCACTTCGGAAGAAAGTAGCGGCCACTTTGTATTGTTTTATGTTAGAAGGTTTTTAATTCAACCCTTATTTCTACTTTTATTAGTGCCAGCATTTTATTTTCAGAAATACAAAACTCAATGATTTTTTGATACCTTTGTCTATCTAAAATTTAACTGAAAATGAAAAAATTATCACTTATTTCCCTAGCAATTATTGCATTAAGCCTTTTATCTTGTAAAGACACGGTTAAACAGACCGAGCCCGAAGTTGTTACGGTAAATAATACTGAAACCAAGACTTACGAAATAGCCGTTCCTGAAGTAGAATTCAACGATCCTAATGTTGAAGCAGTATTTAATCAATATTTACAGGTAGAAGCAGCTTTAGTAAATACAAATGCCACCAAAACGGCTGAAGAAGCTGCAAAACTTGAAAAACACTTAAAGGAAATGAATGCCGAAGAAACTGTACAAACTGCAGTTTCCGCTATGGCTGCATCTGACGATATTGCTGTGCAGCGCCAAAATTTTGAAACCTTAAGTAGTGCAATGGAAAGTATGTTGCAGGGCGCGTTAAAATCCGGAACATTATACAAACAATACTGCCCAATGGCCTTTAATAATAAAGGTGCATATTGGATAAGCAGCAGCAAAGATATTTTAAATCCATATTTTGGCGATAAAATGTTGAAATGCGGCAGAGTAGATGCCGAGATAAATTAATTTAACAAAGCCTTCCATTTTAGTGGGGGGCTTTTTTTTGTATTTTTGCAAAAGCGTGAAAAAAACCATTTCCATATTTTTATCTATCCTAATGCTCGTTAGTAGTTCTGGAATAGCCTATGCGCAGCACTTCTGCAGTGGGATGGAAATGATGGCTGAGGTTACCTTGGGCGACAAACTTCTTTCCTGTGGAATGGAGGAAGACGCCACCGCTACAGATTGCGACGATAAAAACTTGGCTCCTGAAGCACACGATTGTTGTAAAAACCACATTACCAAAATACAAACTGACGAAAATTTTGCCAAGGCTTCGTTCGATTTAAAATTGAATAAAACCTTTGTAGCTACTTTCGTTTCTGTTTTTGTATTGCAGGAAGTAGAAATCGCTTCCGCAGAAAAAATCTTTTTCGCGGATTACAGTCCGCCACCCCTCGAACAGGATTTGAACATTCTGTACGAGACTTTCCTAATTTGATTTATACCCCGTGTATGCGGGTAATTCATGACTTAAACCCCAAATATTTATGGGGTAAGAACTCATATTTAATCAAATTATAAAAATGAAACACACATATAAAATACACGGAATGACCTGCAACGGCTGCCGAGGCCATGTGGAACAGACTTTAAGTGAAATTGAAGGCGTTTCCCAAGCATCGGTAAACCTCGAAAAGGCCGAAGCGGTCATCGAAATGGAAAATCACATTCCATTAAAAGTCTTTGAAAAAGCATTGGAAGACGACGGCGGAAGGTATAGTATCCACGAAACAGACGGTCCCCTCCCGACCTCCCTAAAGGAGAGGAGTGAGAAAGGCCACCTTCGGGGGTTGGGGAGACAAGAGGCTGAGGGGGAGTCTTCTGTCATGAAACACACATATAAAATTCACGGAATGACCTGCAACGGCTGCCGAAGCCATGTGGAAAAGACTTTAAGTGAAATTGAAGGCGTTTCCAAAGCGTCGGTAAACCTTGAAAAAGCCGAAGCGGTCATCGAAATGGAAAATCACATTCCATTAAAAGTTTTTGAAAAAGCGTTGGAAGACGACGGCGGAAGCTACAGTATCTCTCTTCCCGATGATGCTGAAGCTGCAGAAAAACATCAAAAGAAAAAAGAGGAAAAACGGGCAAAACAAAGCAGTTCGGGTACGTTTTATTGCCCGATGCACTGCGAAGGCGAGAAGACTTACGACAAGCCTGGCGATTGCCCCGTTTGCGGAATGGATTTGGTAGAAGAGGCAAAAACTTCAACAAACTCGGCAACGGAGTATACCTGCCCAATGCATCCCGAAGTAATTCGCGACGAACCGGGTTCCTGCCCCATCTGCGGGATGGATTTAGTGCCAAAAGAGGCCGACGAATCTGCCGAAAACAAATCGTATAAAAAGTTGCTGAAAAAGTTTTGGATTGCCGTAGCCTTTACGCTACCCATTTTTATAATCGCAATGTCTGAAATGATTCCAAACAATCCGTTATACGATTGGATGCCGATTGTTACTTGGAATTGGATACAATTTGGCCTGTCAATTCCAGTGGTGTTTTACGCCACTTGGATGTTTTTTGAACGCGCCTATCGCTCCATAAAAACCTGGAATCTAAATATGTTTACCCTCATCGGTATCGGTGCGGGGGTGGCTTGGGTTTTTAGTGTTTTTGGGTTGTTGTTCCCCGACTTTTTCCCTCCACAGTTTAAAACCGAATCGGGAACCGTGCACGTTTATTTTGAAGCGGCCTCGGTTATACTCACCTTAGTATTAATGGGACAGGTTTTGGAAGCGCGCGCGCACAATCGAACAAATTCTGCTGTAAAGGAATTGCTGAAATTGGCGCCAAACAAAGCCGTGCGAATTGTTGACGGAAAGGAAGAAACCATCGCAATTGATAAAATTGAAGTTGGCGATAAACTCCGCGTAAAACCCGGAGAGAAAATTCCTGTGGATGGCAGCATTTTGGAAGGCGAAAGCTCCATTGACGAATCAATGATTACCGGCGAACCCGTACCCGTTTCAAAAGCGGTGGGCGATAAAGTAAGTTCCGGAACCATAAACGGCAAACAAACTTTCGTAATGAAAGCCGAAAAAGTGGGAAGCGATACTCTGCTTTTGCAAATTATTGAAATGGTAAATAAAGCCAGCCGTAGCCGTGCGCCGATTCAAAAATTGGCCGATAAAATCTCAGGTTATTTTGTGCCGATTGTGGTTTTGGTTTCAATAATCACATTTATAGTTTGGGCGGTTTTTGGTCCCGAACCGGCCTATGTTTACGCCTTGGTGAACGCCATTGCGGTTTTGATAATTGCGTGTCCGTGTGCTCTTGGGCTCGCCACGCCAATGTCAGTAATGGTTGGAGTGGGAAAGGGCGCCCAAAACGGAGTGCTCATTAAAAATGCCGAAGCGCTGGAGACACTCAACAAAATAGACGTTTTGATTATTGACAAAACCGGAACAATTACCGAGGGAAAACCTTCCGTTGAAAAAGTGGGCGCTGCCGACGGTTTTTCGGAAGAGGAAGTGCTTCAATATATCGTTTCGCTCAATCAAAACAGCGAACATCCATTGGCTGATGCTACGGTTAAATACGGAAAGGAAAAGAATTCCGAAGTTTTAAAAGCTACCGATTTTAATTCGGTTACCGGAAAAGGGGTAACTGGAACTATCAACGGCAAAAAGATTGCGCTCGGGAACGAAAAGATGATGCAGGAGGCTGGTGCGGATATTTCCGAAGCACTTCAAAAGCAAGTTTCAGAAGAACAGAAAAAAGGCAAAACAGTGCCAATGCTTTCCGTTGAGGGAAAAGTGGTTGGCTTCGTTGTGATTGCCGATAAAATAAAGGAAACCAGTAAAAAAGCAATCAACGAACTTCAGAAAAAGAGAATTCAGGTTATAATGCTAACAGGCGATAACCACGACACCGCAAAAGCTGTTGCTTCCGAATTAAATCTCGCCGAATTTAAAGCTGAAATGCTTCCGCAGAACAAATTGGAAGTAGTCGAAAAATTGCAATCCGAAGGCCAAAAAGTAGCCATGGCTGGCGACGGAATAAACGATGCCCCCGCTTTGGCAAAAAGTGATGTAGGAATCGCGATGGGCACAGGTACGGATGTAGCGATAGAAAGTGCCGGCGTTACCTTGGTAAAAGGCGATCTGCACGGCATTGTGAAAGCGTTCCATTTAAGCGAAAAAGTAATGCGTAACATTAAACAAAACCTGTTTTTTGCTTTAATTTATAACGTGCTCGGCGTGCCAATAGCCGCCGGGGTTCTCTTTCCAGTTTTTGGATTATTATTATCGCCGATGATTGCCGCACTGGCAATGAGTTTTAGCTCTGTTTCGGTAATTACAAATGCGCTCAGACTGCGCGCTGCAAGAATTGATTAAATGAAAAATGACATAGGACTTTTAGACATAAGACGTATGAAGAATATAAAATTTTCTCCTACGTCTTATGTCCTACCGTCTTAAGTCACAGAATAAAAATTTATAACATTATATGAAAAACTACATATTTATAGCCTTTTTATTCCCACTCAGTGTTTTTTCACAGGAAAAAGTAACGGGAAAGATTACTGAAAATATCAATAACAAAGAAGTTTCGTTAGCAGGTGCAAACGTTTATTGGCTAAACACTCAAGTGGGAACCGTAACAGATTTTGACGGAAATTTCGAAATTGCGTATAAGCCCGAATACAAAAAAATGGTTATCAGTTTTGTGGGTTATAAAACCGATACTATTTCGGTGAATTCGCCCAAAAGAATTACGCATTCTTTAACTTCTACCGCCAATCTTGATGAGGTTACGGTTACCGCCCGGCAGAAAGCCACGTCGCGTTCCTTCATTCAAGCAACCAATGTTCTCAATGTAAGCAGCGAAGAACTTCTAAAAGCGGCGTGCTGTAACCTCGCGGAAAGCTTTGAAACCAATCCCTCGATTGACGTAAATTTTTCTGATGCCATTTCGGGCACGCGACAGATTAAAATGCTGGGATTAACGAGTCCTTATATTTTAATTACAACTGAAAACGTACCGAGTATTCGCGGGGCTTCGCAAGCGTACGGCTTGAGTTTTATTCCCGGTACTTGGGTGGAAAGTATCCAAATTACCAAAGGTGCGGGAAGCGTTACAAATGGTTTCGAAAGTATCGCGGGACAAATAAATGCCGAACTGCAAAAACCAACATTGGATGATAAGCTTTTTGTAAATGCCTACGGCGCCGGAAATGGACGTTTTGAGTTGAATACGCATTTAAATACAAAAGTTACCGACCGCTGGAGCACGGGGCTGTATATTCACGGGAATATGCGGGATACGGAATTTGATAAAAATGACGACTCCTTTCTCGATGCGCCGTTGATGCAGCAAGTAAACGTGATGAACCGCTGGCAATATACCGATACTGAAAACGGTTATGTTGGGTTTTTTAATGTTCGTTTTTTAAATGATGAAAAGCAGACCGGCCAAACATTTTTTGACCCGGAAAAGGACCGAGGAACCACCGACGCTTGGGGTAGCGAAATAAAAACCCAGCGCTTTGATATTTCGGGAAAATTTGGTTTTGTGAATCCGGACATTCCGTGGCGCAGTGGTGGTTTGCAACTGGCGTATAGCCATCACAATCAGGAATCTTACTTTGGAATCAATGATTATAATATTCAACATAATAGTTTGTACGGAAATTTCCTTTACAATACCATAATAAGCGATTCGCGCCACAAGATTAAAACTGGTGTGAGCGCTACGTATGATAGTTATGATGAATTGGTTCTTACAGAAAATTTCAGCAGGGTTGAAAATTCGGTCGGGGCTTTTTTCGAATATAATTTTGACAATCTGGGCGATCTTAATTTTACGGCTGGTATCCGTGGCGATATTCACAATAGATTGGGAGCGTTTATCACGCCGCGTTTTCATTTGCGCTACACGCCTTGGGAAAAATCTGCCTTTAGAATTTCCGCAGGAAGAGGAAAGCGCAGTGCGAATATTTTTACCGAAAATCAGCAGCTTTTTGCTACTTCTCGCGATTTAAAAATTTTAGGCAACGGAGGCGAAATTTATGGGTTGAATCCCGAAATTGCTTGGAATTATGGGGCTTCGTATATGCAGGGTTTCAATCTTTTTGGAAGAAGGGGCGATGTTACTTTCGATTTTTATAGAACTGATTTTAAGAACCAAATTGTTGTGGATTGGGAAAATCCTTCGGAAATTAATTTTTACAATTTGGATGGAGAAAGTTTTTCGAACAATTATCAATTAGAATTTAATCACAATCCTTTCACCCATTTTGATGTGCGATTGGCATATAAATATTACGATGTGGAAACTACCTATTTAAGTGGAAAGAAGCAAAATCCGTTAACGCCAAATCACCGATTTTTTGCAAATGCTTCTTTTCAAACCCATCAAACACAAAAGGGCGGTAACTGGAAGTTTGACGCGACCTTCAACTATTTGGGCGAACAGCGATTTTCCGGCTCAGAAAATTATTTGAATACCATTGGCCTTTCAGAATTTTCACCATCGGTTTCAACACTGAATGCACAGATTACTAAAGTTTTTTCATCTAATTTTGAAATCTATGTGGGTGGTGAAAACATAACCAATGTAAAACAACCTAACCCAATTGTGGGAAGTGATACTCCGTTTGGAACTACTTTTGACACAACATACGTTTACGGCCCCATTTTTGGAAGCTCGTATTATGCGGGATTACGATATAGAATAAATTAATGATGTTGCGATTTTAATTTACCGCAAAATTAGAAGCCATAAGGCATAATTATAACCCTAGAAAATAGATAGAAATGAAAAAAGCAATTTTAATTATTAGCGTATTATTTATCGGTGCAACCGGTTTTGCCCAAAACAAAAATGCAAAAGCTACCATTGAAGTAGATGGTGTTTGCGGAATGTGCAAGGATCGAATTGAGAAGGCATCCATTCAGGCCAAAGGCGTAAAGTCGGCTATTTGGAATGTAGAAACCCATCAATTAAACTTGATTTATAATGAAAAGAAAACCGATCTAGCCACCATTCAGCAAAGTATTGCCGATAGCGGCCACGATACCCAGGACATTGCTGCCAAGGACGAAGTTTACAATCAAATAGATCCTTGCTGCAAATATCGCGACCAACAAGTAATTGACGACCATAAGCAAGGCGGACATTAATTTTAGGAGGATTTTATAATTTTCTTAATAGCTAATACGCGTTGATTTTGGTAATTTGATTTCATAAAAACAACAATTATGAAAAACGAAAAATTAATTCACGCTTTAGGCAACTGCATTAATCATTGTAATTACTGTGCAGACGCCTGTCTTGACGAAGAAAATGTAAAAATGATGGTGAGCTGCATCCGAACCGATAGGGTTTGTGCAGAAGTCTGCAGTACGCTTAACCAACTTTTGGCCATGAATTTTGGCGATGTGGACGATCTTGTAAGGTATTGTGCAAAAATATGCGAAGCCTGTGCAGACGAGTGTTCGCAACACGAAGCGCAACATTGCCAAGATTGTGCAGAAGCTTGCAGAAAATGTGCAGCGGAATGTAGAGCGTTCCTTGCATAAAATTGGCTGTTAAATTTTAGCCAACGAGAGAATAATTTAACAGTGGCGTCTTTTACCTTTATATTGTTAATTTAAAAAAGTAATTGTTATGCCACAAAATCAGCAAAGCAAAAAGCCGCAACCTGCTAAAGGGCCACAAACCAAAAAGCAGGATAACAAAAAGGCTTCGCCAACTGCTCCTAAAAAGAAGTAGTCCGCGATTGGTTAATAAACCAAGGAAACCATCCCGCGAAAGTTGGATGGTTTTTTCATTTTGGCAACTTTCTGTTTGGAGGTAGAATTTCGGCTATATTTTATATTTTTAGCCTTTTCAAAATTCAAATAAAAAATAGATGAAACAAATTTTAGGAATAGGATCCCGAATCAACCACCCTGAATACGGGAAAGGGGTGGTTACTAATGTTACGGCAAAAATGTATTGGGTAACTTTTATTGACAATGGTCTTGAAACAATTACGCCCGACGACGATTTTGAAATTATTGAGGCTGCTGAGGATGAGGTAGATACGGTAAGCTTTTATGAGGTAGAAAAGAGCCTTCGCAACATTCTCAAGAAATGGAATGGATTTAGTGAGATAGTGCCAATTGCCGATAAATGGAAAGGCGGCACTATTGTTTTAAAACCAGGCGATTCTAATTTAGCTTCAAAGGAAATACCCATTGACACATTTTTCCATAAAATTGTAATGTTGCGTGACCGATTGCGCGTGATGGAGCAAAAAATTAATTCGAGTAAAGAATTGGGAGAACAGGACAAAATAGATTTACAACAATATATTACGCGTTGTTATGGCAGTTTAACCACTTTTAATGTGTTATTTAAAAGTACTTCGCAACATTTTAAGGGAGAGGGTTCTGCAAATAAATAAGCAAAATACAGTTTAAGCCAATTTGCGAAAATTTTATGATTTGTTAGTGTTTTAACACGTTTTATACTAGTGTGTTTTAACGCTGAAGAAAATGTGAAATAAAATATGTTAAAACGCTCCAAAACGCCATGGATTGTAATGTTGGGGCAATTGTTTATAAACTGTTAGAAAAAAAAAGTGTTTATTTTTAAACACTTTTTTTTATTCAGCAATAATTTCCTACGCTCCGCAAGCATAAGAAAACCAAGTCTTTGCAAATTTTTGGGTTAAATTTTAAAGAAAAACTGTTTTTTTAAAATAACTTTTTGATAATATTTTCATAATCTACTTACTATAAAAGTTGGAATTGTAAGATTTTATTGGCACTTTTGGGGTGCTAATTCAAACAAACAAAAAAATGAAAACAAAGTTTAGTGGAATTTTAACACTATTATTAGTGTTAGTTGTGCAGCTCGCTTTTGCACAGGAAAAAACAATTTCCGGGACGGTAACTGATGACACAGGTTTACCGCTTCCAGGAGTTAACATAATTATAAAAGGTACAAGTACTGGAACGCAGTCTGATTTTGATGGTAATTATACCATTGATGCTGCTACTGGGCAAACACTTGTTTATAGTTATGTAGGTTTTGAGACCCAAGAGATTGCTGTTGGGGCCTCAAATAAGATCAATGTTACTATGCAAGCTGGTTCTATGTTGGACGAGGTGGTAGTAACTGCACTTGGTGTATCTCGTGAAAAACAATCATTGGGGTATTCAACACAAGAAGTAGATGGAGAAGATATCTCTACAGTTAAGGGCAACAACTTTACAAACGCTCTTTCTGGTAAAGTATCTGGTCTACAAATTAGAAGAAACAACAACCTTGGTGGTTCTACCAACGTAGTTATTAGAGGTAACACTTCTTTAACGGGAGATAACCAAGCGTTATTTGTTGTTGATGGTGTGCCAATCAGTAACAGAAATACCAACGATGCTGCTCAAGCTCAAGCAAGAGGTAATTACTACGATTACGGTAACGCTGCTGCAGATATTAACCCAGACGATATAGAATCTGTAAACGTGCTAAAAGGAGCGGCTGCTTCGGCACTTTATGGTTCACGTGCGGCTAACGGTGTTATTATCATTACAACTAAAAAAGGTAAAAAATCGAAAGGTATTGGTGTAACTATTAATACGAACGCTACCGTTGGTTTTATTGACAAGAGTACTTTTGCTGAATACCAAACTCAATATGGTCCAGGTTATGGCGATTACTTTACGTTTGAAGATATTAACGGCGATGGTATTGACGATCAGGTAGAGAATTATGTAGATGATGCGTCTTACGGACCAGCTTATGATCCTAATTTATTCATTTACAAGTGGAATTCATTTGATCCTTCGTTACCAACATATTTGCAAAAATCTGCTTATGTAGCTGCTGCAAACGGTCCTTTGAACTTTTTTGAAACTCCTATTTCACTTACCAACTCTATCTCTATTTCAAATGGATTAGAAGGTGGTTCATACCGTATGTCTTATACAAAATTAGATCAGTCTGGTTTAATGCCAAATAGCCAATTAGATCGCCACAACTTTATTTTCAGTGGAACCTACGATGTAACTGAAAAGTTAACTGCAAGCGGTTTTGCGAACTATATTAAAACTGATGCATTGGGTCGTAACTCTACAGGTTATAACGATAACGTTGTAGGTAATATGAAACAATGGTGGTCAGTAAGTACTGATGTTAATGAGCAAAAAGAAGCTTACTTCTTAACTCATAGAAACGTTACTTGGAACCCAGGTAGCGCTACACCGGGTGCTGCTCCTCTATACTGGGATAACCCATATTGGACACGTTATGAAAATTATCAGAATGACGGTAGAAGCCGTTTTATTGGAAACTTTGAGTTAAACTACGAGCTTGCTGATTGGGTTAATGTAACAGGTAGGGTTTCTACAGATACATATAGCGAAAACCAAGAAGAGCGTAGAGCTGTTGGTTCTGTAGCAACTTCATTTGGTGTTTCTCGTGGTAACGTAGATTCTGGTTACCTAAGAAGAGATATTACTGCAACTGAAACAAACTACGATTTAATGTTTAACTTCAACACTGATATTTCAGAAAACTTAAGTTTTGCTGGTATTTTGGGATCAAACATTCGTAGAAGTGAATTTAACTCATTAACATCTTCTACTGCTGGTGGATTAGTGGTTCCTGGTCTTTACTCATTACAGAATGGTGCATCACCACTTCCAAACCCAGTTGAACAAGCTGAGAAAATTGGTGTTGATGGTGTTTACGCTAGTGCATCTTTCGGATTCGCAAACGTTGTTTTCTTAGATGGTACAGTTAGAAGAGACCGTTTTTCTACTTTACCTAAAGATAACAGTGCATTCTACTATCCTTCTGTTTCTACTAGTTTTGTATTTAGTAAATTACTAGATGTTAATGCTATTAGCTTTGGTAAACTTCGTTTAAACTACGCTGAGGTAGGTAATGGAGCTCCGTTTGATAGATTGAGAGATACTTACGTTATTAATGGTGATATCGGAAACTCTATTCCTAATACTGCCAATAACCCGAACCTAGAACCAGAACGTACCAAGAGTTACGAAGCAGGTTTAGAGATGCGTTTTGCAAATAACAGATTAGGTTTTGATGTGTCTTACTACAAATCTAACTCTATTAACCAAATTGTAACTGTTCCAATTTCTCCAACTACCGGTTATACTGGTAAATTGCTAAATGCTGGTGAAATTGAAAACAAAGGTATTGAGGTTTCATTAAATGCAATGCCAATCAAGAATGACAATTTTACTTGGTCTCTTAGCGCTAACTGGTCTCAAAACAAGAGTGAGGTATTAGAATTGCCTGACGGAATTAAGAACCTACAATTAGGTAGATTCCAAGGTGGTGTTTCTATAAACGCCGAATTAGGTCAGCCATACGGTGTAATCTACGGTCAAGATTTTGTTTACTTAAACGGTGAGAAAGTTGTTGATCCAGATAGTGGAAGATACCTTAAAACTCCGGTTTCTAACAATGTACTTGGAGATACTAACCCAGATTGGTTAGCTGGTATTACCAACACATTTACTTACAAAGATCTTTCTTTCAGTTTCCTAATTGATATTCAAGAAGGTGGAAGCCTTTTCTCTCTTGACCAGTATTATGGTGAAGCAACTGGTATCTATGCAAACACTGCATTTACCAATGATTTAGGAAATCCTGTAAGAAGCCCGCTTGATGAAGGTGGTGGATATATTAACCCAGGTGTTAATCCTGATGGGTCAACCAATACAACTAGAACTGATGCAAACGGATTTAGTGGATTTGGATACGCTGCTTTACCAGCTGCTGCATTTGTTTATGATGCGAGCTACATAAAACTTCGTCAAGTTTCATTAAGCTATAATTTGCCATCTAAATACCTTGACAATACCTTTATGACTGGTTTATCTTTTACCCTTTCAGGTTCTAACTTATGGATAATCAATAAAAACTTGCCATACGCTGACCCTGAAGCAGGTTTGAGCTCTGGTAACCTTCAAGGTTATGTTACTGGTTCATTGCCAACTACCCAAGATTACGGGTTTAACATTAAAGCACAATTTTAATATATAAAAAAATGAAGAAAATATTTTTAATCCTAACTGCGGCAGTTATGGCCGTGTCGTGTTCAGACAATCTTGAGGACCTGAACCAGAATATAAAAGATCCTACTGCGGTGAGTGGCGAAAGTTTGTTCGCTTCTGCTCAAAAGCAGTTGGCCGATCAAGTCGTTACTCCGAACGTTAACCTTAATAACTTAAGGTTATGGACGCAGCAATTACAGGAAACTACGTATACAGACGAAAGTCAGTACGATCAAATTACGCGTGCAATTCCTGATAACCACTGGAGAGAAATCTACAGAGATGTACTAAAAGATCTTGATGAAGCTGCTCGAGTAATTTCCGAGACAGATAACGATCTTACTAATGCACTAAAACCTAATAAGCTTGCAATTATTGAAGTGCTTACGGTTTATGCTTATAGTAACTTAGTTGAAACTTACGGAGATGTTCCTTACAGCGAAGCTTTAGATATTGACAATTTGTTGCCAGCGTATGATGACGGACTTACTATTTATAAAGATTTAATTGCGCGTCTTAACTCTGCCATCGGTGGAATGAATACGGGTGTTGGAAGCTTTAGTGATACAGAAGATATGATGTATAGTGGCGATGTTTCACATTGGAAAAAATTTGCTAATTCTTTAAAATTAAGAATGGGAATAATGCTTTCTGATGTAGATGCTGGACTTTCTAAATCTACTGTTGAATCTGCAGTTACAAGTGGTGTATTTACAAGCAATGCAGATAACGGAAGTTATATGTATTCAGCTGCTGCACCTAACAACAACCCTATGAACGATAACCTTGTTCTTAGTGGACGTAATGATTATGTTGCTGCTGTAACAATAATTGATATAATGAACGACCTAGAAGACCCGAGAAGACCCGTTTACTTTACTGATGTAGATGGCGAATATATTGGAGGTGAAATAGGTGAAATATCTGCATATCCAGATTACTCTCACGTTGCTGATCGTTTGGTAGATCCAACTGAGCCTGGTGTGTTACTTTCGTATGTTGAAGTTAGATTTTTAATGGCTGAGGCTGCTGCAAGAGGATACTCTGTTGGTGGCGATGCTGCAACTCACTATGCTGCTGGTATTACCGCATCATTTGATTACTGGGGTGCAGAAGATGTTGCTGCTTACTTAGCTAAACCAGAAGTGGATTACGCTAGTGCATTAGCTACAAGTACTTCTTCGCCAGCTTGGAAACAAGTAATTGGTACACAAGCATATTTGGGTCTTTACAATAGAACCTTTGCAAGCTACCTCTCTATTCGTCGTTTGGATTACCCAATTTTAGCAGAGCCAACAGGCGCTGAATCTGGTTTCCCAACACGTTACTTGTATCCGGTAGGAGAACAAACATTAAACGAAGATAACTATAACGCTGCTTCAACTGCCATTGGTGGTGATGCTCCAGAAACTAGATTATTCTGGGATAAGTTTTATACTTTCGACTTTTAAGAAATAGCTAACAAAGCAATTTCAATTATAGAAAAATCCTCGGCCATATGCCGGGGATTTTTTTATTGGACCATAAAAAATTAATTGGTTGTTATTACTCTATATTACTTATCTGAAGCTTGTGTTATCGTAGCACCAAGGCAATTTGCGCAGAACTACTATCTCTTAATTTGAAATAATTTTGTTGGTTGGGACCCGTATTTTAACTGATAGGAAGATATAAGTTTAAGAAACTTTATTTTTCACAATGTGTTGAATAATCATCGGGGCGTGTATTCTAGAATTTTCAATAAACCATTTGTGCGTTTCCATACCCCCACAAATAACACCTGCTAAATACAGCCCTTTTACGTTGCTTTCCATAGTTTCGGTATTGTAGGTAGGAAATTTGTTTGCGTCTTCGCTAAGGGTAATGCCGAGAGTTTTTAGAAAGTCGAAATTGGGTTTATAACCAGTAAGTGCCACAACAAAATTGTTTTCGAGCGTTACTAACCCTTTTGGAGTTTTAATTTTTACGGAATCTTGAGTTATTTCAGTAATTTCAGAATTAAAGTACGCCATAATGCTGCCTTCTTCAATTCTATTTTCAATATCGGGCTTTACCCAGTATTTAACGCGATCACCTATTTTAGAACCTCTAACCACCATGGTTACGTCGCCCCCTTTACGCCATATTTCCAAAGCCGCATCAACCGAAGAGTTGCTCGCACCAACAACAATTATCTTTTGCATTACAAACGGATGCGCTTCTTTGTAATAATGGGTTACTTTTGGTAAGTTTTCGCCAGGTACGTTGAGCATTTTTGGAATGTCGTAAAATCCAGTACTTACAATTATGTTTTTTGCACTGTAAGTTTTTTTATTTGAAGTAATTTCAAAACTGCTTTCAACCTTTTCAACCGAAATAATTTCTTCGTATAAATTAATATTTAATTCATTTGAAGTTGCAACACGCCGATAATATTCTAAAGCCTCGTTTCGGGTTGGCTTGGGGTTATTACTTATAAAAGGGATACCATCAATTTCCAGTTTTTCTGAAGTGGAAAAAAACGTCATATTAAGCGGATAGTTGTACAATGAATTGGTGAGCGTTCCCTTTTCAACCACTACATAATTTAAGTTGCTTTTTTTGCATTCTAGCGCGCACGCAATACCAATAGGGCCCGCGCCAATAATTAGAACGTCTTTTGTAGAATTCAAACTTTTGCTTTTAAGGCAAATTTAAATAAAAAAGAATCGGTTATGCCAATTGAAGTTTGCAGTTTAGTTTTTTACCAACTTTATGGTTTTGCTTTTTGTGTCTGATGATAATTTGCAAAAATACAAGCCACTGCTTTGATGGGATAAATCTATTGTTATGGAATTCTTGCCTATTTGCGTGCTTTCGTGGGGAATGGTTGTAACCTTTCTCCCCAAGATATCGTATATGTTAATTGTGATAGGGCCTAAATCTTCGGAAATATATTCAATTGTAGTAGTTGTGGAAAAGGGATTTGGATGGTTATATGCCGTTAATGAATAATCTTGATTATTGTCTGAAACGCTAAGTATTCGTTCCAGCGTGTGATCTATGCATTCAAAACCGTCAATGCCGTTGGGATTATAAATACTGAAACCTTCGCTTTGGGTCAATGCCCAAATATTACCGAAACTATCTACCGCTATATCTTCAACTTGTTTATGTGCCAAAGGTGAGCTTCCGTCTAAAAAAGTTGTAAAAGTATTGCCTGTGCCATCAAAATAAGATATGCCGCCGTAATAAGGCCAAATGTATGTATTGTGGGCGCTTAGGTAGATAGTATCGTTCGCATCAATGTCTATAGCGGTAACATGATTTGCGGCTATGTTGCTGTTTGTTTCGTTCCAATTAGTCCAAGTACTACCGTCGTATCTCCATAATCCCTCCTCCGTGGCCAGCCACATAGTATTATTGCTGTCAAATTTTATGTCGAATACATTTGTGATGTTTTGGGCGGTGAGGTCCATGGTGGTCCAGATGCCATTTTCATAGATATCAATTCCTTCATAATTGCCAATGTACATTGCATTTCCATGGGCAGAAAGACATCTGGGCGGACCCGTTAGGCCGTTATTATAGCCCCATTGAGTCCAGGTATTGTTGCTTTTGTCGTACATAGCCGTATTGTATTGGCTGCCTCTTATAAATACTTTTCCATCGTTAGTGGCTTCTATCTCTTCCGGAAATTGCAGACCGGGATAACTATTGGTATTGTCCCAAATAACCCAAGAAGCATAATCTTGGTAGTTTCCATCTGGTATTTGAATGGCATAACCTGAAGTACCATCAAAAGTAAACCAAATATCGCCGTCTGCATCTTCTGAAATTGAACTGCCAATAGTAGTTTGATAAAGCGGTTGGGGGTTGGGGTAGAGGCCTTCGTTGTTGGGGCCATAAACTTCCCAATTTGGGCAGTCAAAAACTTGAATGCCACCGCTACCATTGGCGAACCACTTGCGTCCTTGGCTGTCTATAAAAATATCGTTGTTGAAATTATCCGGAAGCCCTGTGTTGTATTGGGTATATTTTGTATAATCAGTTCCGTCAAATTTTGCTACTTTGCCTGAACCCGAAACCCAATAATTATTTTCAGTATCTATATAACAATCGTACATAGAAAAGCTTGTATATTCTGAAAACCATTCTGTGCCGTCAAAATAAACAATTGTAGTATTGCTGCCCGCTAAGAGAACTTTGTCTTCCCGAATATCCATGGAATATCCATAAAAGTTTGAGATTGGCCAGTCGTTTTGGTTTACTTGAGTCCAGGTTGTGCCATCAAAAATATCGATTGCGTTTCCTACCAACGACCAGATTCTGTCTTGGTTATCTATAGAAATTTCTAAGATATTATCTTCAGAAAGGCCACTGTTGGTAGTTGTATAATGTGTCCAATCTGTACCATCGTATTGTACTAACCCGATATCTGTAGCTATCCATTTAGTATTATTGGCATCTATCTGAATATCCTTTATTTCATTTACATTGGGAAAGTTAGAATTAGCACTTGTGAAAAATTGCCAAGTAGTGCCATCAAAATGTGCTATTCCCGCCTGCGATGGATTGTTATCTGAAATAACTGCCCAAATGCCATCATTATTGTCTATTGCTAATGATGGGGTTACATTGGCTAAAATAGGTGTGTTAGAGGTGTCGTAGAGTTGCCAAACAAGACCATCTTCCGAAGTAACAATACCAAGTTCTGTTGCAACCCAAATTATTCCGGTACTGTCAAAATCCACATCAAAGATAAATCCGTTGGGAAGATAATTTTCATTATAGGTCGCCCAATTGGTATAGATTGTGTCGCTAGTTTTAATACGTACCAAACTGCCTTCATTGGCAGAAGAAGAATAACCTCCTGTCCAAATATTGTTGAAAGCATCTCCGGCAATTGTTGTGTGCTCGAGGCTACCAATACCAGTATTATCGCGCCTTATATACGTCCAGTTTGGATCCTGTGCATAGAATTGTGAACTTATTAAAAACAGAACTAGACTCGAAAGTAAGGTTATCTTCATGATTTCGCATTTTAGATATAACAAATGGAATTGGGAATACCCTACCCCAATATGTATAAATTTATCAAAAAAAATGCAAAACCTCTTATGTTTTAAGGTTTGTATTGTGCAAAATAAAATTTAACTCGTAAGTTTCACTAAATCTGAAATAGTCTGGGTTGGATTGCTCGCACTAAATACATAACTGCCCGCCACCAAAACATCGGCTCCAGCATCTACGAGCTGTTTGGCGTTTTTATTTGTTACGCCGCCATCTATTTCAATTTTGGTTGAAGCGCCATTTGCCTCAATAATTTTTCGGAGCTGCTTTACCTTTTTATAGGTATTCTCAATAAAACTTTGTCCACCAAAACCTGGGTTTACACTCATCATGCAGACCAAATCAATATCATTGATGGTGTCTTCTAAAAGTGAAACGTTGGTGTGGGGATTAATGGCAACTCCAGCTTGCATTCCTTCCGCCTTTATGCCTTGAAGGGTGCGGTGAAGGTGTGTGCAAGCTTCAAAATGAACGGAAAGCACATTTGCTCCCAAATCTGCAAACGTTTTTATGTATCTGTCTGGATCTATTATCATTAAATGTACATCCAGCGGTTTTTTGGCGTGCTGGGCAATACTTTTTATTACAGGCATTCCGAAAGAAATGTTGGGTACAAAAACACCGTCCATTACATCGAGGTGAAACCAATCCGCCTCACTGTTGTTAATCATTTCTATATCGCGTTGTAGATTTGCAAAATCTGCTGCAAGTATGGATGGGGCAATTATTGTATGGCTCATTTTTTTAAATGTTTTTGCAAAGGTAAGGATATATTAAAAAGATGCCGGATAAATTTCTTTTGGAAATTTTCCGGCATGAAAAAACCTCCGGTAATCAGCCGGAGGTCATTCATCAATCAAAAAACGAACAGTTTCGTTCCTGTTTTAGCAGGAAACTCATACTGTAAGTTATCTTTATGGGAATATATTTTAAATAGGCTCCGCTCAACATGTTAGCTGAGCGTAGTTGAAACTATCCCAAATAGGTCATCAATATTTTACTTCGCGAAGTATGCTTTAATCTGCGGATTGCCTTCTCCTTAATCTGTCTAACGCGTTCTCGGGTAAGATCAAAGGTTTCGCCTATTTCTTCTAAAGTCATTGGGTGCTGATCGCCAAGCCCGAAGTATAAACGAATTACATCGGCTTCCCGTGGTGTTAGGGTTTCCAAAGCACGTTCAATTTCTGTACGTAGCGATTCGTGTAATAGCGTACGATCTGGGTTTGGACTTTCACCACTTCGCAATACATCGTACAAATTACTGTCCTCTCCTTCTACAAGTGGTGCATCCATGGATACGTGACGGCCCGAGTTTTTCATGGATTCCTTTACGTCATTGATAGTCATATCCAACTCCTTCGCAATTTCTTCGGCAGAAGGTGGGCGCTCATTAGCTTGTTCAAGATAAGCGTACATTTTATTTATCTTGTTGATGCTTCCAATTTTGTTCAATGGTAAACGCACAATACGCGATTGTTCGGCCAAAGCTTGCAAAATAGATTGACGAATCCACCAAACAGCGTACGAAATAAATTTAAAACCACGTGTTTCATCAAAACGTTGTGCGGCTTTAATTAGGCCCAGATTGCCCTCGTTTATAAGGTCCGGCAGTGTTAGTCCTTGATTTTGGTATTGCTTTGCCACCGATACAACGAAGCGTAAATTAGCTTTGGTTAATTTTTCCAAAGCTCTGTGGTCACCAGCTTTAATACGCTGTGCCAATTCAACTTCTTCGTCTGCGGTGATTAAGTCAACTTTACCAATTTCTTGAAGATACTTGTCTAAAGAAGCAGTTTCCCTGTTGGTAACCTGCTTTGTAATTTTAAGTTGTCTCATTTAAGGTTTGTCCTGTAGATTAAGGTTTAAACTTGTGTGTTAGGTTATACGTAACAAGTTAGAAAAAGGTTACAAAAATTTTATAATTAATTTAATACAGAACCTTTCTAAACTACAGTTTGCCTTCTTTTTTAGTTTAATGTGTCTTTCTTATTGAGGTTTGTAGAATCAATTTCTTTTTTAAACCGTGTTGCCAAACTATCTATTTCGTTTTTATTTTCGGTTACTATTTGCTTTCCATCGCTACTGTTGTAGTAGTAATATTTTTTTGAAACCTGAAAAGTTTCATCAATAGTATTCTTTTTCGAAGCTGGAATTGGTGAATTTTCTGAAATTTTCCTTGAAATTTCTACTTGCTCAATTGAATCTTTTTCAACAGTATTTACCTCAAGCATCTTTTTGGTCTTTGTTAATTCAAGTCCTGTAGAATCTACATTTATCTTTGAAGAAGACTCTTCGTTTTTAAAGTCTTGATTATTGTTTATTTCAGTTTTTACGCTTTGTGTGCTCGGATTAATTGGCGGCATCGGGGTAGTAAATGAATTTCCAAATAGTATCCAGAAACCTATTAAACTAAAAATTCCGAGGCCCATAGTCCAATAGAAGAGTAGTTTTTTCTTTTTGCGTTCTTCTTTTTCTAACGAAGTATCTATTTTTTTCCACAGATTGCTGTTTGGCGATTGCTCTCCTTCCTTCAGCTTGTTTTCAAAAAGCGTTCCTATGTCGTTCTTTTTTGTCATTTTTTAGTGGGCTTTTGGATTAAGAGATTGATTAATTGCAATTAGTTTTTCGCGTAAAATTAGCTTTGCACGATGGTAATTAGATTTTGATGTGCCTTCTGAAATATTTAATAATGAAGCAATTTCTTTATGTAAAAATCCATCCATTTGGTACAAATTAAATACAAGCCGGTATTGATCGGGTAGATTTTGAACAAGTTGAAGAATTTCGTTTAAGGAAATATTTAACCCTTCTTCGGTTTCAACTGAATCTTCGAGTAAATCGTCGTTTATTTCGATATTAACTGGCTTATTGACTTTGTACTTATCAATTGCTTTATAAATGGTTATCCGTTTCATCCAACCTTCAAAAGAGCCTTTGCCTTTATACGTTTTTATCTTTTGAAAAATGGTTATAAAAGCATCGTGCAAATTGTCTTCGGCATCAACCTCGTTTCTGCAATATTTCAGCGAAATAAAGAAAAGGGTATCCTTATACTTCCGGAATAGTTCATTTTGAGCCGTCCGGTCGTTTTTACTACACAGTTTTATTAATTCTTCTATTTTCAAATAGTTCTTTGTATTTTAAAATGATCTTATTGGCCTCACTTTGGCATCACTACCTTTACTTGTGAATAGATTTCGATTATCTGGAAATACCGGGGTGTTCGAAAAATCGTATACTTGATAGTTTAAATATAAAAATCCGCCATCTCCATCATTGGTACCCCAACCTTCAGAAGAACTTGCATAGACATAAAAGCCGTCTTCATCTGGTATATTATTTAAATCTGGAAAGCCGCCAATTAAATCTCTGTGTTCATAGATTAAAGCTAATTCATCGATGGAAGGTAAATACCAATCATCGTAATCATTTCCACTTAAATCATAGGCTAGTCTTGCGGCAATGTCTAGCTCATCGCAGTACTCCAATATAGCAAGTGTATTTTGCAAACCAAACCCTATGCCGTCATTTTGAGCAATTGGAACGGTTGGAGGTACGGGGTCGGGTTGATGAAAACAACCCCACGGCGCATCTGCTAGGTCGTTGGGATACGCTATAAGTCCGTGTTCGGAGGTATCGTCTAGGTAAAAGATTATTCCACCTTGATATTCCTGCCCTATCTCAAAGATTAAAGTTTCTTCTGGAGTGTCGTCATTACTACTGCAAGAAAGAATAAAAAAAGATGCTAAAAACATTAAGGTATTAAAGTAGTATGTTTTCATAATTTGTAAGTTTTAACAGTTAATC
This sequence comes from Aequorivita flava, assembly GCF_038742595.1. NCBI lineage: Bacteria > Pseudomonadati > Bacteroidota > Flavobacteriia > Flavobacteriales > Flavobacteriaceae > Aequorivita > Aequorivita flava. The sequence continues at coordinate 43,462 of NZ_JBANCF010000016.1, forward strand.
ACTTTTAAAATTATTGGTAAAAATGCAACCATCTCTCCTGTATTTACATCGTCAAATCTAATATAAATAACTTGTGGGTTGATGGAATTTATATAAAGTAAATTTTGAATAGGGTTGGTGCCGGTCATCATATTTTCATAGGTTTCAAAATAGTGTATTTCTACCGTTGAAGGATCTTCAATTTGCGTTAAAGGAAAGAAACAGTCAAAATAGCTTTCTAAATCAAAAACAGCTGTTTGGGAATCTGGTCGTATTTCGCATTCCTCAAAAAGAAATTGCTTGCAAGGTTCAGCGCATTCTTTGGTGAGTAAAAAACGATCAATACCGTTTGTAATTTCCATTTGCGTTACGTCAAAACTCACCACTTTCCAATCAAAATTCCAGTGGTCGCTTACGGTCTGATCGCCAATTACAAAAATGTTTAAATGTAATTCGTCTTCAATAAAATAGGTAACCCAAGTTCCTCCGTATGCATTGTCTTTATAATTTAAACCCACATTGCCAGTGGCGCACACTTGAAAATACGCTCCGTCATAATGACTATTGGGTCCCTCAAGGTGAGTAATGTGCCAAATGCAAGTGGTTTTTGTAAGAATGTTGTTGCAAGTGGTAACGGTATCTGCCTCTATACATCGATCTATTGCTTCTTTTAACTCTTCGTTGTTATTGATTACATACGATTCGCCGCTCTCTAAAACACTTGTAATTGGATAACTGAGACTTATTGATTGGCTTTCTTCCAGCGTGGTTAAAAACTCGCTAAATTCAAGATCGCTTTTTATAACTTGGTAACCAATTATATCCATTTCTTCATTATAAATTACTAGAGTGAAGGCGTAGTTAAAATCTATACAGGTTATTTCGTTTTCAAAATCGTTACCAGCGGCTTTTTCAATTAAATTATAAAGTTCAGAATCTACTTGAATTACCTTCGACGGATCTGCTTTTCCGAGTGATTCTGTTTCACAGCCACTAAAACAGATAATTGCGAGAATAAGCAGAAGCCAAAAATTTTTCATTGTGAAGATTATTTTAGTTGTTTCCCTATAGTCTGTGAATTTTAAAAAGGTTGCGTGTACTATTATTTAAATATTGAAATAAAAAAACGCCTTCTTCCAAAAATTTGAAGAAGGCGTTTTTTATTTTGAAATTACTACAACATTAAACGCAAACGTGCCCATCGCCATATACGTAATATTTATTGGTAACCAATTGCTTTAGACCCAACGGCCCGCGATGGTGCAATTTATCTGTACTAATGGCCAGTTCTGCGCCAACGCCCATTTGGCCTCCGTCTGTAAAGCGGGTAGAGGCATTGTGATAAACAGCAGCACTATCTATATTTTCCATAAATTGTGCAGCTTTTTCTGGGCTTTCGGTGAGAATTACGGTGGAGTGTCCGCCACTGTATTTATTTATCTTTGAAATAGCTTCATCCATATTGCCTGCCGCGCCAATTGCAATCTTCATGGCTAAAAACTCTTCAAACCAAGTGTCTTCATTTTGTATTAATTCCGAAGAAGTAAGTGTTTCTTTAACTTTAGAATCTACAAGAATATCAACCTTTAAGCTTTCGAGCACTTGTTTTAATTCCTTAAGCTTGGCCTCGTAATTTGTAATGTTTTTATCAACTAAAACTTTATCTAAAGCGTTACAGCCCGAAATTTTATCGGTCTTCGCATTAATAATTACTTCGAGTGTTTTTTTCCAATCGGCATCTTCGGCTACATATAAAAAGTTGTTTCCGCGACCGCTTATTAATACGGCACAGCTGGCATTTTCCTTTACAAATTGAATTAATCTTTCACCACCACGCGGAACAATTAAATCGATTGGTTCATCAGGATTTTTTAAAAATGCCTGTGTTTCATCGCGATTTAGTTCCAGCATTCTGATCCAATCTGTTTTAAGATTGTTTTCCTGCAAAGCTTGGTGCCAGAATTTTACTAAAATTTTATTGCTGTAATAGGCTTCTTTTCCACCTTTAAGTAGAATTTTATTGTTTGCCTTAAATGCGAGTACGGCAGCTTCAATAGTTACATCGGGTCTGGATTCGTAGATTATCATTATCGTACCAAATGGTGCGGTTTTATTAACAATGTTAAGACCGTTGTCCAAGGTAGTATTTGAGATTTCCTGATTTACCGGATCATCTTGTTGGCGGACTTCGGAGATAGCCTGAATCATTCCGTCTATTTTGGAATCATTAACTACTAATCTATCGTATAATGCTTGATCGTCTTTTTTAAAATTTTTTAAATCTTTTTTATTAGCTTCTAAAAGGGCAGCGCGATTTTGCCCTATTATATTTATCATAGAATCTAATACGTTGTTTTTTAAATTTTCGTTTATCAATTTCATAATATCTCTCTTCAATTTAAATTATTATTTATGCGTAGAATTTTGTTCCAATTTTTTTTCCGTCCAAAATATCTACAATTACATTTTTCTGTTTTCCGTTGGCGATATACGTTGGAATATTTTTCTTAGCCGTTTGTTTGGCAATTTTTAATTTAGATTTCATGCCGCCGCGTCCTTCACCTTCACCCTTATTTGAAGCTTGAACGAAATGTTCTACAGCTTCTTCGTGATGAACATTGCTGAGTCTTTTTGAATCTTCATCATCGGGATGTCCGGTATAAAGCCCATCGGTATCGGTTAAAATTACTAAGGCATCGGCGTCGATAAGTTCTGCCACCAAGCTTGCCAATTCGTCATTATCGCTAAACATAGACATTGTTAAGGACACGGCATCGTCTTCATTTGCAATTGGCACTATACCTTCGGCAAGTAAACCTTCGTAACAATTAATCATATTTTCACGATGTTTTCCAGGGGTAAAATCGCGTTTTGTTGCCAGAATTTGTGCACAACGCATGCCGTGATTGTGGAAGAGGCTATAGTAGTGCCGCATCATTCGGGGCTGTCCTACGGACGAATAGATCTGCCTTCTGGTTGCATCGTCTTTTGCCAAGCACTCTCCAAGTACTTCCATTCCTGCAATAGCAGAGCCGGAGGATACTAAAACCGGGGCATAGCCATCTTCGTACAAGGCTGCAATTTGTCTTACCAATTCGTCTAAAATTGGACCGACAATGCGATTGTCTTTATTAGTCATAACGTTGGTTCCTACTTTTATAACCACTCGTTTTTCATTCATAATTCTTTATTTTCTATTTTTATTTTCCTAATTCTGTTGCTCTGTTAAAAGCTGCGTAGGCGGCTTCTTTTATTAATTCGTTTACATTATTATCTTCCATAGAATCTAGTGCAGCTCGCGTTGTACCGCCTTTAGATGCTACCATTTCCATCCAACGGTTTGGCGAAATATTAGCTTCGGTAAATAGTTTTACAGCCCCCTCAAAAGTTTGAGTAACCAATATTTTTGAATCGTTTTGAGAGAAGCCCATTTTTAGAGCGGCTTCCATCATAGATTGCATAAAGTAGAACACATAGGCTGGGCCACTTCCAGAAATACCTGTAGAGGCATTTATAAAATTTTCGTTTTCTACGTGAATGGCTTCACCCGTTGTATCTAATAGATTGCGCACCATTAATAGCTCTACGCGGGTAACGTCTTTAGATTCGGTAAAAGAGGTTACTCCCAAACCAACTTTTGCGGGTAAATTGGGCATAGCGCGAATTACCTTTTTGGCATTTAAGCTATTTTGAATTGTTTCTATAGTAACGCCTGCCATTAATGAAATAAACACTTGGTCTGGATTGACCATCTGCTTCATTTTTACAAATAACTCGTCACTGTGGTATGGTTTTACCACTATAAAAACAATATCGGCCTGAGGGAGACAATCCTCTAAATTATCAAACACATCGAAGTGTGAAATTTTTTCTAAACTTGAAATTTTTTCTGCTGAAACATCGTAAATCATTAAATTTCTACGATTTAATAGTGGCGATTTTGCCATTCCTTCGGCATACGTCAATCCCATATTTCCTGCGCCAATAACTAGTACTTTCATAATTTGTTTTATTGTTAAGTGTTATTAGGTGCAAGTACTATGCAATGGAGCCAGAAATATGAATTAATTCTGAAATGTGAAGCAAACCCCTTTGTTAACGTACTAATGATAGTGGCTAAGGGCTATTTTGAAGTATGGAATTTTAAAATATACAAAGGTGACAGTTTTGCGTATTTTGAAAGAATTCGGTAAATATGGCATAGAATCCTAAATGCGCCTAGAAGTTTAAAGGTGTACAAATCCATCAAAATTGTACAGTTCCAAATTAAGTCCTCGCGGTGAATTGATTCGATTTAAAAAAAAAGTCAGCCGTCAATTCTTCCACTTGAATTTTTCCGAATGGACGACTTTTTTAAGTTAGATTATTTGTTTGGAAATATTGTTTGAGCAATTACATGTAGCGGTTTTGTGTATGATTTCGTTGCGTGTTGAAGCAATTGATTTTATGCTCTGTTGTGTTTGGTGCTTTTTCCGTTATTGTTAGACTGTATTTATTTTTGAATTAAAAGCGCTTTCTTGTTTACAGTCAAGTCAATTCCATTTCTTTTTTTGTAAAGTACAGTTAGGATAATAACCAGTCCAATAGTCACGAATCTGAATACATTTGCGTAAAACCCTCCGAGTGCATTGTCGCTCACAGAGAATAATTCCCACGCCAAATTCATTAGCATATGCAGAAAAACGGGAACCCAGATGTTAAAATTCCATTCTGCATACACCCAAGCAAATAAGATGCCTCCCAAAAATGTAATCAGAAATATACCCAATAACTCGTTAAATTCAGTACTTTGGTATAGATGCAAAAGGCCAAAGTATAGAGCTCCGAAGAATATGGAAAGTATAAATCCTAGTTTCGTTTTTCTAAAAGGTAATCCGAATAAGAATCCTCTGTAGTACAGTTCTTCGAAAAAGCCAGCAGCAACAACTCCAATTAAAATTGTATTTATCTTGATATTTGCATTGAATTCAAATAATATACTAAATCCAATATACATTGGCAAGGTGCAGACCAGGGCAAAAAGAAACCCTTTGATTATTGACTTGTCGAGTCCTAAATTTTGAAAAAAGTCCGTTTTTTTTCCAATAAGTAGAGTTCCTATAAATAAAGGAACACCAGTAATTAAGTATGAAATAATATGACTTGTTCCTAGTTGATTGGTGAGGTCAAAAAACCATCTTCTAATGTCTTTGAATAAAATATCATCAAAAATAAAATACAGTCCGAATGATATTAGGATAGTTATTAGGACTTTGGTTGACTTATTCATTTTAAGTTTAATTTTCGGTTCTATTTACATAGACGAAAAATTTGAATAAAAGGTTGCCTGTAGATTTTATCGATGTGATTTTACATTACACAACGGTTTGGTTAGTCTCTATTTATAATTAGTTGAGTGGTCTGGCACTTGTCTTTGCAAGTACACACCAAACTGAAAATCCGCGAGGATTTTCAGAAGTAGGAGAGAACAAGCAATTACTTATAGCTATTGTTGTGTGTAGTTTTTATTATTCGGTTATTCTCCTTTTCAAATCCATTCGTTCGTGTAAAATTCTCGTGATTTCGATTGGATTCACTTCTGATTTGCGATAGAATATTACGTGTCGATTTGCTTTTAGTCCGAAAAGGTCTGATTTAATTCCTTCATAATTTTTTCCAATTTCTGGATTGTCAGCAATGTCTTGGCAAATATCCAGAAGCATATCGTAATATCTGTCGGCTTGATTTTCAGACCAATTTTCAACTGTATATTCCCAAATTCCATTTAAGTCAGCTACAGCCTTATTGGTCAATTCATATTTAGCCATTCTGTCTGCGTTTAGCTTTTAATTCCTCAAGATTTTTTTTAGGGTCGAAATCGTGAGCAATTCCGCTATCTATTCCTTCTTGAATAGCATTTCTTAACGCAATAACTTTACTTTCTTCATTTTCCAATAAACGAAGTCCAGCTCTGATTACTTCACTTACATTTTTGTAACGTCCAGCAGAAACCTGAGTTTGTACAAACTGGTCAAAATAATTTCCGAGCGATATTGATGTATTTTTCATTCCGTTTTAATTTTAATCAAATATACCAATTTTTGGTAAAATAATTAAATTTGTAGATTTATCCTCAAATTACACCCAACGGTTTTGCATATGATTTATGGCGTATGCAAGCACTAAATTTAGCAAACAAACACCAAATAGAAAGTCCGCGAGGATTTTCGTAAGTAGGCGAGAACCAGCCATTAATTATATACGGTGTTGCCATTAGTACTTATTCAGCTGTTAATTTAATTGATAATCCTAAAGCATTGGCAAGTAAAGCGAAATTTGATAATTGAATATCCTCTCCATTTTCAATTCGGGAAATATATGGTCTTTTCTTTCCAACCTTTTCGGCAAGATTTTCCTGTGTCATATGTAATTCCTTTCGTCTATTTTTAATGATTTCTCCAAAATAATAGGAAAAAGCACTTTCTCTAAATTCTTCACGTTCTTTTGAACCTTCTTTTCCGTATCTCTTTGCAATCAGTTCTTTTGCGTTTATTGATTTTCCCATAATTATTTTTCTTTTAGATAATCTCCTAATATTCTTTCGGCTTGTTTAATTGCCTTTTTATAATCTTTAGTCCCTTTTTTTTGAAATCCACATAAACATACGGCTTTTGTGCATTCGGCAAAATTCAGATGGTCGATAGCAAAGATTACAATTCGATATTCATTTCCTGCTTTAAACATCAATTCGTAAAATTGTGTCGATTGTAGTTTTTTCAGAAAGTTCGAGTTTACAATTTTAATTTCTCCAATAACTTCAATTAGTTGGAAGAATTTCAGCGTAACTCTATCGTTTTGTTTGTCGATAAATTCCAAACATTCTTCTGTAATATCGATTTCTCTCATATTACAAATGTAACGAATTAGTTACAATATTGTTTCATTCATAACGATATTTTTTTCGGCAGACGGATTTTTTTTGTATTAATGGCAACGTTTGGTATAACCGCAGTTACGGGATTAAATTAAATGTTTTTCGTATAAGCACCGACGGTAGCAATTACGCGTGGATTCGGACGCAGTCGAATCCGCCGTAATTGCGGTTATATATTGTTGGCAAACGTTTTTACTCTTCAAGCATATTAGGCAATTCATAAATGAACTTTAAAAGCATTTCGGTAAACATTAATATTTTTAAAGCTTCCTCTTTAGTTTTCGAAACGATTTTATGGTTTGCTTTGTTTCCGTGTTTTTTTATTTCATCTACCCATTTTAGTCCATTTGGCGGAATGTAGTTATTGTCTTTTAGATAATTCACATATTCTACAAAACTCAATCCTTCTTTTGCTCCTTCGCTGACGGAAATATTCATTAATAACTTTCGACAACACATTACAGTCGAAGTGTAAGAATGTACAGATATACATCTCCGAGCTTCTTGATATAAATCCTCAACCTCTTTTTCTTTTATATGTTTAACATTATTCCCAAAACTTGAACCAGGATATTGTTCCTCATCTTCGTCAAAATAAGTGGGATTTTTGCAATTATAGCATATATAGATACGACCTTTGATTCCCTCGTATGAGTCGTGTCTGCCGTGTCTATTCGCACCTACAGTTCCAATAGCCGCAAATCCAAGTTCCGATGCGATTTCTCTTTCACAGAATCCACATTTATATTCTTTTGAAGGTATTTTATATGCTTCTTTCCAATTCATTATTCAAATTCTGACTAACGTCAAATTAAGTTGCTGATATCTAGGGTGTTTGTAAATCCTAGATCTTCAGGTTTTAATTCAAATTTATCAATTTGTTTTTTAATGCGGTTCACCATTCCAAGTTTTCTTTTTTGGTCCAGAAATAAGTATTGTTTCGGGGGTTGATATTCTATCTTTTTGGTGACCATATTCCATAGGATTACCGCAAGTTTTCTTGCCGTCGCACTGACTGCGGAGTGTCTTCCCTTTCGGTAGGCGACCCTTCGGAAGAAGTCTGAAAGATGAGTGTCCTTTAGGTTGCCTATGGCATTGGCCGCTTGGCGTAAGGCAATCTTGAGCCGGTTGCTTCCTTTTGGCACTCGGTTGCTGAGTATTTTCCCGCCTGATATCTTATTGTTGGGTGCGAGCCTGAGCCAAGAAGCAAACTGTTTTGATGAACCAAACTTATGGAAGCCTTCGGGACCTATCTCGCTCATTATGGTCAATACCGTGGAATGACTCAGTCCCTCGATGGCAAAGAGATCAACCCCGTCAAAATAACGGAAGGCTAGTTGGTTCATATCTTTGATCTGGGGTGCATTTTTGTTGATTCTCTTATAGGACTTTTCGGTTGTTTTCATCTTCTTCCGCTCGGGATGCTCTTTAAGCTCTCGCTTTATAAAAAGTTCTATTTCTTTGTCGCAGTCCGCAATCTTTTTCTGAAAAAATTTATAGGCCTCGAACTCCTGTTGTAGCCCAAAGAGATAGTCCGATCGGTTATTGCCGTGGAGCGCCCTAGCAATTTCTTCTTTTGGCTTTCTGCAGTTGTAGTGTCGGTGCTCGGCCAAACTTTGAGGATCAAGGTTGCCCTTGCAGATATCCTCAATGATCTTCATCCCAGTAAGTCCACACACATCCTTGACCACAACGTCTAGCCTAAAGTTCAATAGTTTTAGGTGCTTCTGCATTTTGTGCGTAGTAGAGGCGGCCAGGTCTATCCAATTCCCTCTTTGGCGACAGAACGTCCTTAGCTGTTCGGTTGTAAGATCGGGCAGGAAACTGCCGCTGAGTAACCCTAAGGTGTGTAGCTTCTGTATCCATCGACAGTCTTTTACATCCGTTTTTTTGCCCTTGGCATTCTTGGTGAATTTTCCATTGGCCAGCACTACTTCAAAACCGAAGGAGATAAGCTCTACATACAGATTTTGCCAGTAATCGCCCGTGGACTCCATTGCTACAGTGGTCACGCCAGAGTCCATAAGCCACTGGCAAATTTCTGTGAGATTTTCAGCATAAACACCAAACTCCCTGACATCCTCTAATTCTTGGCCAATGGCCACATAGTGTGAGCGACTGCCCACATCGATTCCGGAAGCATTGAAATTAACAACGTCCATTCCGAGTTTCATTTTTCTTTCCATGATAAAAAAGTTTATGGATTAGTAAAAAATGATCCTAAGGAAATGTAACTTTGATATAGAAAATTATTCTGAACGGGGTTCCTCTTTGACGGACCACCACTGAAATTATCAACAAACCCTTGAATTGATTCTTCGAGGGCTTTTACACTTCAACCAGAATGTGTCCCGAGCTATGACGCACCAGTTTTAAAATCGGCCTTGCATAGGATCGACATAAAGTTCGGGAGTTCTTACCGTTAGCTCAAGAAATTAATAGAAATTTTTTGTGTGGGGAATGTGTGGCAACGTGTTTGTGTAACACGACGTTGCGTGGTTTGGCACTAAAATAGCTAAAAAAAGCACTGCATTTCACGCTTGCGAGGATTTTCCGAAAGGAAAATCAGAAGCAATGCGTGTTACACGGTGTTGGCAATAGTTTTTTTAATGCGGTTTAATTCGGATGCCAATTCACTCCAGGGTTCTGAATTCAGATAAAGCTTTTTAGTCACAACACCATTAGTTCCGTTATATTTTAAAATCAGATTGTGAGAATTAAATAACAAATCAGATTTATAAATTATTTCGGTAAGTTGAGATTCCGAAATTTTAATTTCCTCCTTTTGAGTTACAATTGAGTAAGTCTCAAAGATGTAAAATCCGTCACTCAATTTAATTTTAGTTAATAATTTTGTGCTATAAGCTATTCCAATAAAAAAAATAAAGGCGAGCATTCCAATTCGAATGATGTCAGAATCTACAAAAAAGTAAATTCCCGTTAACCAGATAATTCCAATTGTCAATTGAAATATTTTTTGTTTTCTATATCTTTTTATCAATGCTATTCCTTTTTTTTAAATTATTGCCAACGGTCTCGTATAAGCGCAGTAGCGGGATTGACACACTGACTTTTCGGTTTATACCTGACCATAAATTTATAAAATCACTTTCGGGTTTTGTACTTTTCCGCTATTGTGTTTATACATTTGTTGGTAGCCGTTTTCTATTCAGACCGTATATCAAAACCTATATTCTATTTTTAAAAGCAGCAGTCTTGGTAACAATCTATATTCCGTCGTCGATGTTCCGATATCGCTGATTGAGAAATTTCTAAATTTTATTGTGTTTGACAAGTTTCTGCCTGAAAAACCTATACTCAGTTTATTCTTTACAAGTATATATTTTGCTTCAAAATCCAAAAAAAAATAAATATTGTCAGTTTCAAAATTCCCAAAATAATATCTTTCTGATTGAAATTGAAAATCAAATTTATTATTAAATATGAAGGATAAGTCCAAGAAACTTATATTGTCAGTAAACGAATTGACTATAGATGTCCTTATTTGGTTTGTTGTCCATTTAGTTCCAATATGATAGTTAAAAATGCCGTTAAATCCCGACCGAAGTTCTATGCCGTAATTTGATGTTTTGGATGTCACATTTCTTAAATCAGAGTCATTTACAATATTTTTATATTCAGACTTTGAATATCCAAAATTGATTTTTAGGTTCGATGAAATTCTTTTAAAATAGTAGTTTAAATTTGAAGAAATAGTAAAAAATTCTCTGTCCTTAATAATTATTTTATCTATTTGCGTAAAATTCTGCTCTATTAACGAATTAGTAGAAAAGAAGTTATAATTTTTGTTATATAGAAAAAATGTATTTGCGAAAAAACGTTCACTCCAATTACCGAACTTATAGTCCACCAGTAATGATGATGCGTCTAATTGGCTGAAATCGTCTGTTCCTTTTGAAAATGTGCGAAAGTTGGTCAACACAAAACCGTTGTAAACCTCCAAAAGATTTGAGTTGGTTTTGTTGTACGAATAAGTTGAAGTGATTTTGTTTTTATCGTCAATCTTCCAATTAAGTCCAATACTTGGATTTATAAAAAATGGGTTCTGATTTTTGAAAATAAAGGTAGAAGTAAATTTATTGAATAATTGATGGAGATGAATTTTGCTCACAAGGCTTAAATCTCCAATTTTGTATTCGTATTTTCCTTTAATATACAGATTGTTTACGTGGTAGGTCAGTAAGTTTTGATATCCTTCAGGTTTATCTACGACCATTTCGTTGTTGAGCAACAAAAAGGCTGTATTCAATTTATCTTTTCTGTATTCATTTCCTATCAGTAGTTCAAATAAATCATCATTTGGTTTTCTATTTAATAGATGAGCTTCAACACCAACAAATTGCATTTGATTGGTGGTTTGCTGTTTTACGTTGTCTATAGGCTCAAAATCAGGAAATAAATCTTGATAAAAAAACTGATTTAATTGATAATTTTGTGGCGCTTTTTCATTGATGAAACGACCAGTTAATAAAAAGGCCTTATTATTATCAAATTTGGATGTATAGCTTATTTTTTGGTCGAAAAGACTGTTGGTGCTATTGAGCTTTTCAATTGTTGAATCACCGTTGAATACTAAATTTGAAGTATCTTCAAAATGACCATTATTGAACTTTGTTACTGTTTCTAATGTCTTATTTTTTGAAATACTATAGTTGATGTCCACCTTGCCAAATGCTGTTCTGTTTTTGTTTTGTAAATAATAGTTTTCTATATTGGTAAAATCGACACTATCGGTATTGACCACATCTATTCTATTCCTGAAAAAATCGATTTCGTCCGAATTAAAAAAACCATTCGTTTTTATCTTTAGTTTTTCACTTGGATTAAAGATTGCATTCAAGGAAACTAATGCGGCATTATTAAAGTTTGTTCTGCTTTCTTTTAGGCTTAAGTTAGAACTGGACAAATTTAATAAATCAGTTACATGCTGATTGTCGCCAATCGTTGCAGGTTCATTGGTTCTTGAAGGTCTAATCAAAAAATTAATATTGCCAACGGCATCATTACCTATATTGTTTAAATTGCTTAATATATAATATTTGCTTTTTTTCCCGAAATTCATAAGGTTACCTCGAAATACGTAATTGTCGTTGTTGCCATAACCGATTTCTAAATTTCCAAACCAAATGCGCTTTGATTTTTCATCCAATTTCAGATTTAGTGCCACCTTATTACTTTCTTCAATGTCTTTCAGCAAATTATTATTGGAATAATTTAATAAAACTTCTACTTCTTCAATAGGATAAGCAGGCATGTTCTTTGAAAGTATTCTATAGCCTTTTTCAAAAAAATCATCGCCATCAATCATTAATTTTTCTATTTCTTGATTACCTATTTTAATGGAACCCTGACTGTCAATATGTAAGCCGGGAATTCTTTTAAGTAAATCTTCTACTGTTTGTTCGTTTCCCTGAACAAAATTTTTTGTTTTGAAGGTAATTGTGTCTTTTTTTTCGGAAATTGGTTTTGATGCTTGAATTATTATTTGGTTTAACTCCAAATATTTTTCATTCAATGTAATGTTTTGGTTAATTGATTTCTCTGTGCCGTCAACAAAAATATTAATAGTAAAGTTTTCATATCCTAAAGATGAAAATGTTAAATAAAAATAACCTGTTGCTTTAGTGCTGATTTTATATTTTCCATCAACATCAGAAAAACAGTAATCTATTATAGAGTCATTTGTTTTGTCTTTCATTACGACATTAACTGCTGTTAATTCAATATCGTCTTTATCAGAAATAAAACCGAAAATTTCTGTTTGTGCACTTGAAGAGTTATAGACAAATAAGTAAATAAAAAGATGAAAAAAAATTAATCTTGCTCCCATTCATATTTCATTTCTATTTTTGATGTTCTATCTTTGTTCATTTTTATATTTCTTGCCTTACTGTCTCTGGGCATACTCGCCATTATTTTTTTAAGTTCTTCTTCTTCGCTTTTGTCTATAAGAGATACATATTCCTCCAAACCAATTGTTTTAAAATAATTTGAAGGTAATTCTAAAGCATTTGAATATTCGTCCTCTTTTTTATATTCCAAACTAATTGCTGAAAACTCAACTTGTTCTAAATCATCTGATACTTTTAGAATTAAACCAGGTAATCCTTGAAGTTTCCAAGGTCCAAAATGTACTGGGATGTCAGGCGCATACCACGCCGTATAAGTTCTTCCCCTAAAATTGCCTTTGGCTTTATTGCATAAAAAACCAAGTATTGAATCTTTTTCTTTGAATGATAAATTCCATTCAATTTTTGGTAGTATTTCTTTTATTAAGTATAATTCATTATCTACTAATTCTTCTTTAAATAATTGTTTTTTAGTTAAATCCACATAATATTTTATGGTGTCGTGTTTGCTTTGTTTGTCTTGAATATTTTCTTGTTCTTGCTTTTTTTTAATATTAAATTTTCCTTCAATAAAACAGGATTGATTATTGTTGAAAAATAGTCTTGAAGTATTTTCTGCGGGTAAACCAAGTTTTAGTTTAGTGGTATATTCTACCACTGCAATGGTTGATTTGTTTTGTGCGTAAGTATTTGCAGTGAATAATATAAGCAATATGATAAGTTTTGTTTTTTTCATTTTGTGGATTTTAAAAATGGCTTTGTCATAATGTTACTTTTGACCAAGCCATTTTTTTTACTTTTTACATATAGTGATAAACAATACCATTACAATCAGGATGGCCATCAGGAGCCTCAAGCGTAAAGCTTCCCATTTGAGACCCATCGGGACGAATAACTACATGTAGAATATAGCAAGTAATCTCAGCATTTGTAATGTCGAGATTATAAGTAGCTGTTAATGCCTGCATTAAATCAACGATTTTAGAATGTTCATTTAAAGGATTAACATTCTCAGTTGCAAAAGCAAAGGTTCCAGTTAGCATAAATGCCAAAGCTAAAATTACATTTTTCATAATTTAAAAATATTTAGTTGCTCCATTAAAGGTCTTGAGCGTTAAATTCGACCATTCTTGGTTTTCAAGTTTGTACATTCTTCGAGAGTGAATTTACAATTTTTATTTGAATTCTGTAAGTCGGGTGGTCTTTAAATTCCTCTATTTGTTGTATTCAAATGGCTACCAACGTTTAGTATATGCAAAGTAGGCGATTGCGGGCTTCAAACTTATCAAACCGAGATGAAGTTGAAGCGAGCTACAACCGTTGAATTTACTGCTATTTCGCCTATTTTGTATATACATCTTAAGTTTGATTTTCACTAAATAAGTTAATTTTAAGTATTAATCAGAAAGAACAAAAGAGCGGAGTAAGGTTACTATATACGGTGAAGCTTTAGACTTCGACAACATTGATAATCCCCGC
>NZ_JBANCF010000017.1:0-52142 GCF_038742595.1 Aequorivita flava
CGTGAACTTATAGAACACATCCGGTGCGGAGTTACCGCCAGAATCCGTCGCGGTTAGGGTCTCACCTACAACACTGTCGCCACAAGATAGGGCGATCGCTCCAGCGCAATCATCGTAGGTTAAAACAGGACCACCGCAAGAAACTGTACCTACCCCTGTGATTGTATTTTCAAAGTCACCAAAATCACCAGCGCTAAAACCAGTAGTGATTAAATAATATTCGGTACCTGCGGTTAAAGTAACATCTAATATTTGAGAAGTACCCAATCCACCTGGACCGTCATCATCACCTGCAACAAAGTTTGTTGTTTGGTCTAAGGGATCAAAACAAGTTTCATATAGGAAAATATAACCGTCCCAAGCGCCTCCGTCTTGATCACTATCCACGGTGTACAGACCTGTTACATCAACAGTAAATGGGCCATATACATCGTAAGATACAGGACCTAAACCTGAGCAGCACGTACCATCGGCAAACGGTCTGTCCCAAATATTCGGACTTGTTGCATCGTCTGGCGTTGCATCTATTAAATTACAGTCACTAACTATAGGGCAGCCACCGCCTCCGCCACACACGAGACCAGGGAAGGTATTGTCCGTACCGCCAACAACTGTACCAGTAATTATTACATTACCACTACAAGAAACAGTGTAAGTAGGTGTATTATCACCAAATGTTCCTATGGCCTCTATATAAAATTCTAATGGCTCATTTGAAGTCGTTACCATTTGAGTATCTGAATAAGGTGGCGCACCATAAGGACCGCCACTTAATATTACAGCTCCCAGATTGTCTCTCAATTCCCAAGATACCTCATCACCAAAATTAACAGTATCTTCTACGGTCACGGTCCAATTATTACCACCACCGCCACTATCGCAACTATAAGTTCTGAAAGTATAATCATAAGCTGGAAACGGATCGTAATTAGGATTTGCAAATACATTACCATCAGGATATGGATCAACCAGAGATCCTGCAACACAAGGCAATGTTATGTCGCCTTCGATAACTATATAATATGTATTACCAACTGTTAAATCTACTACAGGATCCCAATAAACATCGGCCCAATTTGTTCCATCTGTTTGTGTGGTTCCGCTGGCAAGCATTGTACCTCCAGCATTCGGAAGTCCATCCCATAAAGACAAATCTACATCTAATCCAGTTGATGGATCTCTAAATTTAATGCCAGCACCTGCAGATTGCGCTTCTAACGCAATATAAGACTGTGCCAAACCTCCTTGTGAAATATTCGCCATACAAGCGTCGTCTATATCTTGGTTAACCTCCAAAATTGGGGTACCACAAACACCGCCGCCGCCTCCGGCACCCTCTTCAATAGTTAACGTATCAATACCTATATAATCTGAATTGCTTCCGGCAGGTCCTGCATCGGTTACCCAATATCTAAATGCAACTCTGGTATCAGTTGCTCCGGTAAGTCCAGTAATTGGCACTGTAAATTGTGTCCAAACTTCAGGATATCCACCAGTTGTTAATGTAGGGTTTATTTCTAATAATAATTCTGTATATGAACCCACATCGGCAGGACCTGTTGGATCCGTATTTGCTCCTGTAGGGTCTATTCTAACTTCCAATCTATCTGGGAAACCACTACCGGTTGGTACGCGTGTCCAAAAAATAATTTCATCTCCATTTTCCAGATTAAGCATAGGAGTTATCATAAAATTATTAATTACACTTCCAGCTGTATTATTAAAATTTGCTCCAATATAAGCAGTTGGAGCTCCAGATTGTGCCGGAAAAACAGTTTCATTTCCCTGAAACCAATCGGTAAGACCTACTGCATCACTTGCATTCACAAAGCTAAAACCTGCTCCTGGCAAGGTAGTAATGTCGTCAAAGCCTTCGTCTAACAATATTGCTTGAGGCCCTCTCTGCCCTACACTCTGATTGTTTAGTACACGTTGCTCAAAATAATAGCCCGATTGAGGGTCGTAAGTAGCCGATTGTACCAAGTTTTGTAGTACAGTTGTTGGCTGCTGCATATTTTCTACAACAGGGATCCGCGATCCGTAAACCGTGGCGTTTTGCTGAATAAATTGTGCCTCCATGGTAGTTATAATACCAAACAGCACAAAAACTAACATCGTAATTTTTTTCATAGTTATAAATAGGATTAGTTAATATATCCTTAAAGATAGTTAAAATTACATCGAAAAATCAAAAATTCACTTAATTAATTACCCATCAAAAAAAAATCCTGCCTTATTAAAATATAGTGCAGGATTTAATATATAAATTAGTACAACTGTTAGTTGCCTTCCACAAAAGCTTTCATCACACCATCGCTTACTCCCATATTCGAAAAGCCTCCGTCATTGTATAAATTCTGAAGTGTTACTCGCTTGGTTAAGTCGCTAAACATAGCTACTGTATAATTGGCACAATCTAATGCTGTTGCATTACCCAATGGCGACATTTGATCGGCATAGCTAATAAAACCGTCAAAACCTTTTACACCTTGCCCAGCAGTTGTAGGCGTGGGCGATTGTGAAATAGTATTAACTCGAACTTTTTTATCTCTTCCAAAGAAATAACCAAAACTGCGAGCTATGCTTTCTAAATATGCCTTATTATCGGCCATATCGTTATAATCCGGAAAAACACGTTGCGATGCCATATAGGTAAGAGCAATTATACTTCCCCATTCGTTCATTGCATCTTTTTGATAAAGAACTTGCATTGTTTTATGAAAAGATCCAGCAGAAATATCCCACCCCTTGTGGGTAAAATCGTAATTTTGATTGGTATAATGATTGCCCTTACGCACATTTACAGACATGCCAATAGAGTGCAATACAAAATCTAATTTACCTCCTAAAATTTCAGTGGCTTTGGCAACCAAGTTTTCCAAATCTTCTATACTCGTAGCATCGGCAGGAATAACTTCAGCGTTTGTTTTTTCGGCAAGTTCGTTTATTTGTCCCATTCGCAATGCAATTGGCGCATTGGTTAGCACAAATCTACCGCCTTCTTCGTGAACGCGTTCTGCGGTTTTCCAAGCAATGGAATTAGCGTCCAATGCTCCAAAAATAATTCCCCGTTTTCCTTTTAGTAAGTTATACGACATGTTTTAAATATTTTATAGTTGAATAAATTCTATTTTATTTTCAGTTTTTAACCAATGAGTAAAGATACATTTTAATTCAATAATTCCTTTGCATTTGCAATTGCGGCTTCCGAAACATTTTTGCCACCGAGCATCTGTGCAATTTCAAGAACGCGCTCGTTCTTATCTAAAATTTTTAAATGGGTTGCAGTAATATCGTCACTATCGTCTTTATACACCTTAATATGGTGGTCGCCTTTTGCCGCTACTTGCGGTAGGTGCGTAATGCTTATCAACTGCATAGAATTGCTCATTTCTTTCATAATTGCCGCCATTTTATTCGCCACTTCGCCTGAAACACCCGTATCAATTTCATCAAAAACAATAGTTGGCAATTTTTTGTATTCAGCCAAAACAGCTTTTACAGCTAGCATAATTCTACTCATTTCGCCACCAGAAGCCACTTTTTTTAAGGGTCCAAATGCCAAACCTTTATTTGCGGTAAAAAGCAACTGCAATGTATCTGTCCCGTTGGTTTTAAAGGATTCTGAGGCAGTAAGTTCAAATTGAAAACGGGCATTTGGCAAACCGAGGGGAAAAAGTGTTTTTTCCAGCTTTTCCTTCAATTCCGGTATTGCCTCCATTCTTTTTAGGTGAAGTTTACCAGCAGTTTCCAAAGCGGTTTTCTGAACAGTATTTTTTTGCTTTTCTAAATGGGCTATCTGCTCGTCCAGGCCTAGGGTGGTATTTACCTTTTCCTCAAGATTATTGGTTATTTCAATTAATTCGGTAACCGTAGAAACCGTGTGTTTTTGCTGCAATTTATAAAGCATTTGTAGCTTTTCATCAATTTCAGCAAGCATCTCGGGGTCTGCTTCAATTGTTTCTGCAGTTTTGGATATATCTGTTGAAATATCTTCCAGTTCAATAATAACGCTATTTAAGCGTTGCCAGAATTCCGAAAAGGTTTTTGAAAATTCCTTAATTTTCCCCAAGCCTATGCGTGCTTCTTTTGCAGTGTGTATTGCACCTATCTGTTCTGTTTCAAACAAGCTGTTTACACTGGCCAACGCTTGTTGTATTTCCTCTGCGTTGTTTAGTGTTTCATAGGTTTTTTCTAAGTCCTGTTGATTGAGCTTTTCTAAACCAGCAAGCTTTAATTCATTTAAAAGAAAAGTGTTGTAATCCAATTCTTTTAATTCATTTTCCTTCTGAAGTTTTAAAACTGAAAGTTGGGACGAAATATTTTTATATTTCTCCAATTCCAATTGATACTTTCGCAACATTTCGGCATTGCCTGCAAGTGCATCAATCACTTCCATCTGGAACGTTTCTGAAACAACTTCTAATGTTTCGTGTTGACTATGCACATCTACCAAATATGGCGCCAACGCTTGTAGTTGTATTAACGAAACCGGCGTATCGTTAACAAATGCCCTGCTTTTTCCGCTAGGCAATATTTCACGCCTAATAATAGTATGGGCTTCGTAGTCTAACTCAAGCGTTGCAAAAATAGCTTGCAGTTGATAATTAGCTATTTTAAAGTGTCCTTCTATTACACATTTTAGAGACGCGTCCTTTACACTGCTTAAGTCGGCGCGTTTTCCCAACAGTAGCGACAAAGCACCTAAAACAATAGATTTTCCCGCTCCCGTTTCGCCAGTTATAATGGTTAAACCCTCGCTTAAATCCACGCGAATATCTTTAATAAGCGCATAGTTTTTTATGGCAAGACTGGTTATCATTTTTAGATGTTAGATTTTAGACGTGAGACGCTAGATTTTTCAAAATTAAGATTTCAAAGTTGGGTTTTTGAATAAAAAATCCTGAATCTATTTTAAACCTATAAATTTAAAGGAAAGATACTAATTGGTTCAATCTCGCTAAAACTAAAATTTAATTTCGGCCCAATTGCTTCGTTTTGTAGGTGCCAATCTATTTAGGTTTTCTGTAAGTTTTGTAATATCAACCTGCGGGCCGCCACTAAAGATAGCCTGTATTTCATCGCTTTTGGCATCAAAAAAAGTACGTACTAAAAAAGAGTTTGGACGACGGTCATTAATTCCTTTAAGATTGTTTATAGCTTCGGCAATTGTTTGTTTTGCAGCTTTTTGATCTGCAGCCATAATATCCATTCCCTCGCGGTGATATTGATACATTACATCGTGGAATTCCTTGTAAACCGAAGACAATAAAGCATCGTTGTAACGATATCTAGATTGATTGCCATCCGTGGCTCTCCAACCTTGGTAATTGCTAGAAGCGGCTGTATTTGTTATCTGTTTTGCAATTTCAAAATAAGGAGCTCCGCCATTTAATGTAAAGGTATCGGCATCTAAACCTATAACGGTATAAACATGATATGCAATTACCGAAACAAGGTTAGAATCAAAACTATTTATATTAAAAGAGAGGGGTTCAAATTCTTTATAGTTAAATTTTACCTGCCTATCAAAATAATTATAAACCGGAGTGTCGTAAGTAGATTGAAAAACGGGCCGTGAAGACTGAATTTGCAATGTACCGGTAAAAGAATCGCCATCGTATTGACTAACGACCAACGTCATATTACAATCTATACGTTCTTGGTTTTTGTATTCTTTATCGGTCCATTTAGTATTGTTAACAAACTCTCGCAACTGGGTTTCCAAGGTTCGGAAAATTTGCAAATTTGGTTGTCCGGTTTGTTCGGCATCAATAGAAACGGTGCAATTAAGTTCTTGGGCCTGTGCAGAAAACACAGCGATAGCACATAGTAAGAAAAGTAAAATTTTACGCATTTGTCTGTTCTATAATATATTTTAAAATATCTTCGGCTACTTCTTTTTTAGGTTTAACAGGAAAAGGAAGCACTTTATTGTCTTTTGTTATAAAAGTAATTTTATTTGTGTCCACCTGAAAACCTGCGCCTTCATCTCGAAGCGAATTTAACACAATTAAATCTAAATTCTTTTTTTTCAGTTTCAATTTTGCATTTTCTTCTTCGTTTTGAGTTTCTAATGCAAAACCAACCAGAAATTGCTGTTTCTTAATTTGGCCAAGTGAAGCCAAAATATCCTTTGTTTTTGTAAGCTGAAGTGTCAATGCACCGGTTTTCTTTTTGATTTTTTCTGAAGCAACATCCGCAGGGCGATAATCGGCTACGGCGGCGCTCAAAATAGCAACATCGCTTTTATTGAAATATTCGTGCGCGGCATTGTACATTTCTTCCGCAGAAGTAACTCGGATGATCTTTATAAAATCGTTTTCAAGTTTTAATGCCGAAGGGCCCGAAATTAAAACAACCTCAGCGCCAAGCTCGGCAGCGGTTTCGGCAATGGCGTAACCCATCTTTCCACTGGAATGGTTGCCAATGAACCGAACAGGGTCAATAGCCTCATAAGTTGGGCCGGCGGTAATCAAAAACTTTTTGCCGCGAAGGGGAAGTTTTTTCAACAAATCATTTTCCAAAAAGGATACTATTTCATCAGGCTCTGCCATTCTTCCCTGCCCTACCAAACCGCTGGCAAGTTCGCCAAAAGCTGCTGGAATCTGGATATTTCCAAAGCTATCCAATTTTTTAAAGGTTGCCGCCGTACTAGGATGGTTATACATATCCAAATCCATAGCAGGTGCGTAATACACAGGGCATTTTGCAGAAAGGTAACAAGCTAACAAGAGATTGTTACAAGTGCCATTTGCCATTTTAGAAAGTGTATTTGCCGTAGCGGGTGCTATCAAAAACAAATCGGCCCAAAGGGCCAATGCTACGTGATTGTTCCATTTGGGTTCTTTAAAACTGTCTTCATCTTTTTCATCTGTAAATGATGAAAACACTTCATTTTTGGAAAGTGTGGCAAGGGTAAGCGGAGTAACAAATTCTTTGGCAGCATCGGTCATAACCACCTTTACATTTGCTCCATTTTTTACTAATAACCGAACCAAAAAAGCAGTTTTGTATGCGGCAATCCCGCCAGTTACGCCAAGCAAGATATTTTTCCCGTTCAAAACAGACATCTTTCGGTTTTCAGTTTTCAGTTATCAGTTGCATGTAATCAAATAAACGCTCTAAATCCCTTTTTAAGAGTAAGGGGCTTTACTCCTCTACTACTTCGTCAGCAGTATTGCGGTAGTATATTTTGTTTTCCAACCATTCTTGCACTGCCAATGCATGCGGTTTTGGAAGTCTTTCGTAAAATTTTGAAACCTCTATTTGTTCTTTGTTTTCAAAAATTTCTTCCAAACTATCGTTGTATGTAGCAAACTCGTCAAGTTTTTCAAGAAGTTCCTTCTTAATGTCACCGTTTATTTGTGTGGCTCTTTTCGCAATAATTGAAATAGCCTCATAAATATTTTCTGTTGGAGCATCAATTAAGTTTTTGTCTAAAGTAACTGTATTGATGGGTGCGTCTGAATTTTTAATATCCATAGTAAAATTAATTAAATAGTGGGTTCTGTTTCTAAAGGTATCAACTTGCTCTCTATATCCTGATAATATTCTAAAGCCTGGGGAGCCACGTCTGAATCTTTATAGTATTTTATAAAATTATTATAATGTCCTTTTGCATCGCGTAAACGTTCTTGTACCAAAACAGGAATACTGTTTATGGCCAATTTATAAGCAGAAACAAACCTTCCGAAAAAGGCGTCCTTTCTGTAAATAGAACCTGGATTATCTGTTATAAAATTGTCAAAAGCTTCAATTGCCGCTTTGTAATCTTCAACGCGCAGGTATTGTTTCGCAACTTCAAATTCTTTCTTCTCCAACTTCGTTCTTAACTCTGCCACCAATGTATTGGCCTCTGCTCGTTTTTCAGAATTTGGATATTCGTTTATAAATTCCTGCAATTTTTCCAACCCTTTATAAGTATCTTTTTGATCCAAAGAGTATCTCGGAGAAAGCTGGTAAAAGCTTTTCGCAGATTTAAATGAGGCAGTTTCTATACTATCGCTC
Organism: Aequorivita flava; assembly: GCF_038742595.1. NCBI lineage: Bacteria > Pseudomonadati > Bacteroidota > Flavobacteriia > Flavobacteriales > Flavobacteriaceae > Aequorivita > Aequorivita flava. The sequence goes on from NZ_JBANCF010000017.1 coordinate 8,011, forward strand.
ATTGGGTACGCCTGGGTAAATCTTTCAAATTGATAGCCAGCAAGATAGTAATCTTCTAAATTGTAGTACGTATTGGCATACATATACATTAGTTTCTCGCCCTGTGGCTTACCTCTGTATGCGGGCACTAACTGCTCCATCATTTTTAGCCCCTTTTTGTATTTACCTATTCTGTAAAGCGAATCGGCATAAACATATTTTTTACTCATATCGTCTTTACGCAATACCTCCTGATATTCACTACAGGACGAAAGAAGAATTGTAAGACAAAGTATTAAGAAAAGTGGTAATCGCATGGGCTTAAAAAACATCGTGCAAAAATAGGGAATTAAACATGATTGAACAAACTTATTATTTGGCTAAAATATTGCGCCGAAGGCTATTATTTGCAAGCCTTTTGAAATATTTAACTTCTAATTGGAAAAGTGCTAAATTAAAACTTTTCAACAAAAGCGTCTATTTTAGATCGCAAACCATCGCTAACACCTACCAATGGAAGCCGAACTGTATCTCCACAAATATCTAACTTTTTAAAAACCGCCTTGATTCCGGCAGGATTTCCTTCGGCGAATATATAATCTATTGCAGGGGCAATTTTATAGTGAATTTCATAAGCCTCATCCACCTTTTTCTGCAAACCAAGTTGTACCATTTTTGAAAATTGTTCCGGAAAACCCTCTCCAATTACCGAAATAACCCCAGCGCCGCCGGCAAGAATCATCGGGAGCGTAATCATATCGTCACCAGAAATTACTAAGAAGTCTTTAGGACAACCGGCAATTAATTTCATTGCCTGAACTATATCGCCCGCAGCTTCTTTTATTGCAACAATTTTTTCGAAATCGTTTGCCAATCTTATCACCGTTTCCGGGAGCATATTTGAAGCCGTTCTGCCGGGAACATTATATAAAATCACTGGCAGAGGAGCCGCATTTGCAATGGCCGAAAAATGCTGATATATCCCTTCCTGCGTAGGTTTGTTGTAATAGGGCGAAACCGAAAGAATAGCCGTAAATGCCGAAAGATCGCGCGTTTTCATTTCCGAAATAATTGCTTGCGTGTTGTTACCGCCAATTCCTAAAACTAAAGGTAAACGTCCGTTATTTGTCGTAATTACCGTATCGATAACAACTTGCTTTTCTTCTTTTGAAAGCGTTGCGTTTTCAGCGGTTGTGCCTAAAACTACCAAGTAATTAATTCCGTTTTCAATATTGTAATTTACCACATTTTTAAGCCCTTCCACATCTACTGAAAAGTCGCTTTTAAAAGGTGTGATTAACGCTACGCCTGTTCCAATTAATTCTTTCATATTTTTTATTTTGATACTATTGATACTTTTATTTTTATGGATTCTAAAATTTGACTTTTTCCACTTCCTACTTCCAGCTTCCTACTTCCAGCTTCCTGCATCCATTAAATCTTTTTAAAGATTTTCAAATATTTAATTACTTCACTTTTAAAATCGTCTAAATTATCGGGAGCCACCGCTAATAGCAAGTCGTAAAGCCGCTCGTCCGCACCTTTAAATCCAATGGTGAATTTTGCCTTACTCTGCACTACCATTGCACTTAAATACTCGTGTTTTCCGGGATAAAAACCTATTAAAACATCTAATGGCACTTCTAAAAATTCTTGCGCGTTTTTGCTTTTTATTTCGCCGCGCCAAGTAAATTCCTTGTTTGTAATTTGATTTTGCCGTAGCGAAGGTAATTTTTTGCGAGTTTCAACAAAACTGAAAATTTTTACGTCTTTAGGTTGCAAGCCTAACGATGTTCCAAACTCGTACAATTTTTCAAAATCATTATAAAAAGCTTCGTCTACTACAAATCCCAAACTTTTTAAAGGTTCGTTACGCTTCGAAAAATCTCGTTTAGAGAGGTTTTTTTCGATATGTTTTTTTAATGAATTCTGCTTTACTTTTCGTAACATAGAACGTTAATAATTATAGCTTTAAATTAGTTTTTTCATTCTTTAAAACGCTTTAATTTGCAATCATATGTAAAAATTCATCTTCAGATATTATTGAAATATCCAAACTCTCAGCTTTTGTTTTTTTACTAGGCCCCATATTATCGCCCGCCACCACATAATTAGTTTTAGACGAAATGGAACTGGACACCTTTCCTCCGTTGTCCTCAATCAATTTTTTTAATTCGTTGCGTGAAACTTTTGTAAAAATTCCGGAAACTACAAAGGTGCTTCCTTTTAATACTTCGGTTTGATTAGCCAATTTTTCTGCTGAAATTTCCAGCTGCACCCCGTAACTTTTCAGTCTTTCAATGATAGCGATATTTTCTTCGGAAGCAAAAAATGAAACTACACTTTGAGCTATGCGTTCCCCAATTTCATCTACAGTTATCAATTCTTCTTCGGAAGCGTTTTTTAAAGCATCAATTGTTTTGTAATGCTTTGCAAGTTTTTTGGCTACGGTTTCACCCACGTAACGAATTCCCAGTCCGAAAAGAACTCGTTCAAAAGGAATGTGTTTCGAAGCTTCAATTCCCGTCACAATATTTTCGGCACTTTTTTGCGCCATTCGTTCCAGTGGAATTATCTGTTCGGCTTTTAAAAGATACAGATCTGCATAGTTATTAATTAGACCGTTATTCACTAAAAGCGCCACAGTTTCGCCACCCAAACCTTCAATATCCATCGCCTTCCGCGAAATAAAATGTTGAATTCGCCCAATAATCTGCGGCGGACAACCAGCTGCATTTGGGCAATAATGCTGGGCTTCACCTTCATTGCGAACCAAAGGCGTGCTGCACTCGGGACATTGGTTTATATAATTTGTAGGATTTGTATTTGGGTCGCGCTGAGTAAAATCTACCCCGATTATCTTTGGAATAATCTCGCCGCCTTTTTCAACAAAAACCGTGTCGCCTTCACGAATATCGAGCTTTTCAATTTGATCTGCGTTGTGAAGCGACGCGCGTTTTACAATTGTTCCTGCCAATTCCACAGGTTCCAAATTTGCAACGGGCGTTATTGCACCCGTCCGGCCAACCTGATAGGTAATTTGGTTTAATACGGTTGAAACCCGTTCGGCCTTAAATTTGTACGCCATAGCCCATCTTGGAGATTTGGCAGTGTACCCAAGCTCTTCCTGCTGTTGCAGATTGTTTACTTTTACCACTACCCCATCAGTCTCGTACGGCAATTGGTGACGGTGAATATCCCAATAATTTACAAAATCCAATACCTCATCCAAGTTTTTGGCCAGCTTGGCAGCTTCGGGGACTTTAAAGCCCCATTGGCGTGCTTTTTCCAAACTTTCAAATTGTGTTTTAATTGAGAGCCTTTCGCCCGTAATACTATATAAAAGACAATCTAATGGGCGTTTTGCAACTTCGGCGCTATCCTGCAATTTTAAACTGCCCGAGGCCGTATTTCGCGGGTTTCGGTAGGGTTCATCGCCTAATGCTACTCTTTCAGCATTCATTTTTGCAAACCCTTCAAAGGGCAACACAATTTCGCCGCGAATATCAAACAATGGTGGGTAATCGCCCTTTAACTGTAGCGGTATGGAGCGTATGGTTTTTACGTTTGCAGTAACATCATCGCCCTGAAAACCATCGCCGCGCGTAACGGCTTTTAACAATTTTCCGTTTTCGTATGTTAAACTAATGGAAGCCCCATCGTACTTTAGTTCGCAGGTAAATTCTACCCTGCCATCAACAGTTTTTTCAATGCGTTTTTCCCAGTCTTCCAAATCTTCTTTTGAATACGAATTATCTAAAGAATACATTCTGTAGGTGTGGGGCACAGTTTCAAAGTTTTTTGTTACCGCTCCCCCAACCCGAAGTGTTGGCGAATTGGCATCATAAAATTCGGGATGCGCCTTTTCTAATTCTTGAAGTTGTTTTAGTTTTTGATCAAATTCGAAGTCCGAAATGGTGGGATTATCTAAAACGTAATAATTATAATTATGTTCGCGAAGTTGGTTGCGAAGCGTGGTTATTTGCTGTTCGATGTTCATGCAACAAATATAAAATTTAAACAGTAGAGGTTATAAACACCTATGAGGTTTTTTTATGCCCTTTCTTCATTCAGCCATTTAGGCACGTCGGGACGTTTAAATTCCTTCATTTTTTTTATAAGATTCACCGGATTGGTATCTACCAGAAGCAAGTTGTAATTATCCATAGACAAAAAGCCTTTGCGGACCATGGTTTCGAGCATTTTTATTAAATCGTTATAAAACCCGTTAATATTCAGTAGCCCAATTGGTTTTTGATGTAAGCCCAGTTGGAGCCAGGTAATAATTTCAAAAAGTTCCTCGAGCGTGCCCATACCGCCGGGAAGTGCGATAAAACCGTCGCTTTCTTCTTGCATTTTCAGTTTTCGCTCGTGCATATTTTTGGTGGTAATTAGCTCGGTAAGCCCTAAATGAACAACTTCTTTTTTCTTTAAAAAGCTAGGTATTATCCCGACTACCTTTCCGCCATTTTTTAAAACACTTTTTGCAAGTATTCCCATCACCCCTATTTTTGCGGCACCGTAAACCAAAGTAATACTGCGTTTAGCAAAAATTTCACCCAAATTTTTCGCAGCATCGGTTATTGCTAGATCGTTACCATCGCTACTTCCGCAAAAAACACAAATTTTGTCGAGTTTGTTCATAGAGCTTTTCTTTAGAAATATTTGTTAGCTTTAACGCAATTTGCTGATAAACTGTATTTTACAACAAATTAAAACACACATTTAATCATTCGATCCTTTCCGAAGATGTCTTTTTTCACTTTAATATTTTTGGCACCTTCGGTCAGTAAAAGTTCAGATAATTCTTCACTAAGGTACTCATTAATCTCGAAAAAAAGTTTTCCATTTGGTTTTAAATAGTTTTTTGCCAGCTTCACAATAGCTTTATAAAACAGTAACGGATCTGCATCCGAAACATATAAAGCTCTTTCGGGTTCATATTTTAAAACGTTTTCCTGCATCTGTTTTTTTTCCAACTCGCGTACATACGGCGGATTTGAAACTATTACGTCGTATTGCTTCGGAAGAGTTTCGGTCGTTAAAACATCTCTTTGAAAAAAATCTATCGTCACTTTATTTCTTTCGGCATTTTTACGTGCCACTATTAATGCTTCTTCGGAAATATCTAAAGCAGAAACCTGCGAATCTAACAGGTTTTTAGCAAGCGAAATTGCAATACAACCTGTGCCCGCACCTATGTCTAAATACATTTTTGCGCCTCTTTTTAACATAGAAGCTTCGTTCAATATCCAAGCTACCAATTCCTCGGTTTCGGGACGTGGAATTAAGGTGTGGCGGTTAACGATAAAGGGCAGTCCGAAAAATTCGGTCTCGCCAACAATGTACTGAATAGGTTCATGATTCTTTAGTCGAAGTATCGCCTGTTGAAATTTTTCTACAGCATTTTCTGAAATTTTCCTTTGCGGATTTAAAGCAATCTCCAATCGGGAGAGCTTGAGGTATTCTTCGGAAAGTATATTGAAAAACGACAATACTTCTTCCGCAGGATATAATTCTGAAATTGAATTTTTAAAATAATTTTTTAGCTCTGTAATTTTCAAATTATATTGGTCATTAGTACCTCGACGGCGCTCAGTGTAAATTTAAGTATTGCTTATTTTCCACTTACAATGTTTTAATCATATGCACGGGGCACGAGTAATGGCCCGTGTTTCCCAATGCACCTTCAATATAGCTAAACCCAGCTTGTTTGTAAAGTTTTTGGGCGTGCGACATATATTCCATTGTTTCAAGGTAAATTTTTTCATACCCAAATTCGCGTGCTTTTGCCAAACAAAACTCCATCATTTGCGCGCCAAGACCCTTACCGCGGGCAACGGGCAAGAAATACATTTTTTGGAGTTCACAAATGTTTCCATCATAATTGTCTAATTTGGCTATGCCTGCACCACCAATTATTGTATTGTTCTCTTCAATTACAAAGTATGCCGTTTTTGGTTTTTGGTAGGTTTCAAACATACAATCCAGTGCTTCATCGGCATACGCAGTACCTACTTTTGGAACATTAAAATCTATTAAAACACTGCGTATAACCTTGGCAATTTGCAGATTGTCCTGCTTTTCAATAAGGCGAATAATTGGTGTGTTCATTCTAATTAAATCCTTGTATTTTTACGCGGTGAAGATACACGAAAAATATATGATGCGTTGTATTCAGCTAGCCAAAAATGGGCTTGGCACTACCTATCCCAATCCGTTGGTGGGCAGCGTAATTGTTTATAACAAAACAATTATTGGCGAGGGTTGGCACTACAAAGCGGGCCAGCCGCACGCCGAAGTAAATGCTATTTCGGGCGTACGCCAAACCAATTATTTAAACCAAGCCACCATATACGTAAGTTTAGAGCCTTGTAGTCATTTTGGGAAAACTCCGCCCTGCGCAGATTTAATAGTTAACAGCGGAATTAAAAAAGTGGTAATTGGCAGTTTAGACCCTAATCCACAAGTAGCTGGCCGCGGCATAAAAAAATTAATCGAAGCCGGTTGCCAAGTAATTGTAGGGGTTTTAGAAGATAAATGTAATTTGTTGAACAAACGATTTTTTACATTTCACCAAAAAAAAAGACCGTATATTATTTTAAAATGGGCGCAGACTGCAGATGGTTTTATAGCACCAAAAGCAACCACCCGAAAGGAAACAAAACCCGTTTGGATTACCAATGAATTTTCTAGGCAACTCGTTCATAATATGCGAAGCGAGGAACAAGCAATTTTAGTGGGAACAAATACCGTCCTGCAGGACAATCCATCACTAACGGTTAGGGATTGGGCGGGTGAAAACCCAACACGGATCGTGCTGGATAGGCAGTTAAAAATTTCGAGGGACGCATCTGTTTTTGACGCAAATTCAAAAACTATTGTTTTTAGTGAAAAAGACAGTGAAAATTTGGAAAATGTAGTTTTTGAAAAGATTGATTTCTCCAAAGAAATCCCGCAGCAAATTTGCGCTGTGCTATTCCAAAAAAATATTCAATCGGTTATTATTGAAGGTGGCGCAAAAACGCTTCAAACTTTTATTGATGCCAATTTATGGGATGAGGCGTTTGTATTTAAAGGAAATAACGCATTTATCGAAGGTGTAAAAGCACCTGTTTTTACGGGTGAAATAATTTCTGAACATAAAATCACAAACAACATGCTATACATCTTTAAAAACCCTCACTCTTGATAGCACTGGCTCTAAGCATTCTTTCGTCCACAATGATTTTTGTGGTTTTTAAGCTATTTTCAAAATTTAAAATTAATACCCTGCACGGCATTGTTTTTAATTATGTAACAGCTTGTATTTGCGGAATTGTCTTTCAGAAAAATACGGTAGCTTTTGCTGAAATACCAAGTTATACTTGGTTTCCATTCGCCTTGATTTTGGGTGCGCTTTTTATTACCGTTTTCAATTTAATGGCTGTTACAACACAGCGTAGTGGACTTTCAGTGGTTTCGGTGGCCACAAAAATGAGTGTTGCAATCCCCATTCTTTTCGGACTTATTTATTACAATGAAAGTTTGGGTTTTTTAAAAATTACAGGCATTGTTCTCGCGTTGATCGCCGTGTATTTATCTTCCATAAAAACGAAAGACGGAATAAAAATAAAACGCTCAAATTTTATATTTCCTATTTTGGTTTTCTTGGGAAGCGGCATTATAGACACAACTATTAAATATTTAGAAGGCGAATTTATAGCCGAAAACGACATTCCTATATTTTCGGCCACAATATATGCGATGTCTGGCGCAATCGGTTTCGCAATTTTGGCCTATCAGGCAATTCGCGGAAAATTTAGGTTTCAATTTAAAAATGTTCTCGGCGGAATAGCATTGGGAATTCCCAATTATTTTTCCATTTATTTTTTGGTGCAGGCGCTGCGCAGTGGTATTTTTGACAGTTCGGGCGTTTTTACCATTAACAACGTAGCAATTGTAATGATTTCAACCTTAATAGGAATTCTGTTTTTTAAAGAAAAATTATTGTTCAAAAACTGGATAGGAATAGTATTGGCGGTGCTCAGCATTATTTTAATAACCTCAGAAAAACTGTAGCTTTCTATATAAAAAATTGAAATGTTTGGATAGTGAAAAAGATACATATAAAACCATTTTAAAACCCTCCAAAGAAGTACTTTTTAAAGAAAAAGGAAGTAAGTTTTTTGGATATGCGTTTCCTGTTACTTCGGAAGAAAATATAAAGGAACACCTTGACGCGCTCAAAAAACAGCATCACAGCGCCCGACACTGGTGCTACGCATGGCAGTTGGGCAAAGGGTACGAACACTACCGCGCAAACGACGACGGCGAACCTTCTAACAGTGCAGGTATGCCTATTTACGGCCAATTACAGTCTTTTGATGTTACAAATATTCTGGTTGTGGTTGTGCGATATTTTGGCGGCACAAAATTGGGGGTGGGCGGATTAATCCAAGCGTATAAAACTACTGCGCAAATGGCTTTGGAAACTTGCAAAATTTTAAAAAGAACCATCGACGAATCCTATGTGATAAAATTTGAATACCCCGAAATGAATACCGTAATGCGAATTATAAAAGATGAAGATTTAAAATTGATAAATCAAAAAATGGAGCTTAGTTGTGAATTTGAAATTGCAGTTCGGAAAAAAGATGCGGAACGTATTTTTGAGCTATTTAAAAATACGTACAAAGTAACCATCAAACAATTAACGGATTAATTAATCTTCTTTTAATTTTTCAAGTAAATAATCGGGAGCTTTCATTAGCTTTTTGGTAGTGCTATTTACAAAAACCAAAATTGTGGTTGCCGTAACCAACAGTTGTTTGGATTGATTATACATTTCGTACTCAAACTCAATTTTTACTGTAGGAATTTGCTTCAAAGTTGTCTTTACGGTTATTATATCGTCGTAATAGGCAGGGCGTTTATAATCTATATTTAAATGCACTACAGGAAGATGTACATTGTTGGCTTCCATCCATTTATAGCTAAAACCAAGGGCTCGCAACCATTCGGTTCTGCCTTGTTCTAGGTATTGTGCATAGTTACCGTAATACACCACACCCATTTGGTCGGTTTCACCATACCGTACTCTAATATCTGTAAATGTTTTCTTCAAAATTATGTACTGTTTAAAGAAAGTTTTTTGTAGTTTTATCGAAAGTCAAGTATGGCGAAAAAAAACTAATAATTCAACCCCAAAGTGGTTTTTTTTATAACTTTTTTGTTCACATATTTGCATTGTTAATAAATAGCCCGGAAATACTCCATCCCCTATTTTTTGGCCATACTTTTTAAAACAAAAAAACAGAAATTTTAACTATGAGCAAAACTGCGGAATCGGTTTGGAACAATTGTTTGGCTTTTATCGAAGATAACATCACTTCGCAGGCTTTTAAAACTTGGTTCGAGCCAATTAAAGCGGTTAAGCTAACGGACAATGCCCTGAGCATTCAAGTGCCAAGCAAGTTTTTTTACGAATGGCTTGAAGAACACTATGTTAAAATCTTAAAAGTAGCACTTACTAAAGAATTAGGTTCCACTGCCAAATTGGTGTACATTATTAGAATGGAAAACACCTATGGCAACAAACAACCCTTTACTGAAAAAATACCGAGTGCCAACCGAAGTAACCTACAATCGCAAGAAATAGATGTACCGGTAAAGAACAAAAGCCCAGAGCTTAAAAATCCATTTGTTATTCCCGGTATTCGCAATGTAAAAATCGAATCGCAACTCAATCCAAATTATAATTTTGAAAGTTTTCTGGAAGGCGAATCTAACCGTTTGGCCCGCTCGGCCGGACTGGCTGTTGCCAACAAACCTGGCGGAACTTCATTTAACCCTTTACTTATTTTTGGAGGCGTTGGATTAGGAAAAACCCATTTGGGGCACGCGATTGGAGTAGATATAAAAGATAAATATCCCGAAAAAACCGTACTCTATATTTCTGCTGAAAAGTTTACGCAACAATATATTGAATCGGTTAAAAAGAACAACCGTAACGATTTTATTCACTTCTATCAAATTATAGATGTGTTGATTGTGGACGATATACAATTGCTTTCTGGAAAAGCAGGCACACAGGATGTTTTCTTTCATATTTTCAATCACTTACACCAAAATGGCAAGCAAGTTATATTAACCAGCGACAAAGCTCCCGTTGATATGATTGACATAGAGCAACGACTGCTCTCGCGTTTTAAATGGGGACTTTCAGCCGAATTAAATCACCCAGATTACGATACCCGGGTTGCCATTATAAAAAACAAACTGTATCGCGACGGGGTAGAAATGCCCGACGATATTATAGAGTTTTTGGCCAATAACATAAAGACCAATATTCGCGAACTGGAAGGCGCCATAATTTCGTTGATTGCCCACTCCTCCTTCAACAAAAAGGAAATTACAATAGAACTCGCCCGGAAAATAGTAGATAACTATGTAAAACACACCAAACGCGAAGTTTCTATAGACTACATTCAAAAAGTAGTGAGTGATTATTTCCAAATGGATGTAGATACACTGCAATCAAAAACACGAAAAAGACACATTGTACAAGCCCGACAATTGGCCATGTTTTTTGCGAAGAAATTTACAAAAGCCTCCCTTGCCTCCATTGGTTCGCAAATTGGGCAACGTGATCACGCTACGGTTCTACACGCTTGTAAAACGGTTGATAACCTCTCAAGTACCGATAAGCAATTTCGAAAATACGTAGAAGATTTAAGTAAAAAATTGACACTTTAATTATTATTGAATTGCTCCGCTCCTCCGATGAGCGTGCACTCAGGTTTACGATTCAATTTTTTCTATAAATTTTTAAATTATACTAACTTCTAAACTACAATTCAGTTTTGAAAAAACACAAAATCCTTATGGTCTGTCTTGGCAATATTTGCCGTTCGCCCTTGGCCGAGGGAATTTTAAAGTCGAAGATAGACACTTCAAAAGTACACGTAGATTCTGCCGGAACAGGACATTGGCACGTGGGCGATACGCCAGATAAAAGAAGTATTGCGGTAGGAAAAAAATACAATATTGATATTACCCAACAACGCGGAAGACAATTTAATGTAAAGGATTTTGATGAATTCGATTTAATTTACGTTATGGACAACAGCAATAAAGATGATGTTTTAGCTCTTGCTAAAACCGACGCGCATCGCCAAAAAGTAAAATTGATTCTCGATGAAATTTTCCCCAACGAAAATGTAGATGTTCCCGACCCATATTTTGGCGGAGATTCCGGATTTGAAAATGTGTATAAAATGCTCGATGAAGCTTGCACGCAAATTGCCCAAAGGTTTTAATCCTATTTACGGCTGATTTTCTTATATTTAATACATCACTAAAAAAATTAGCTATGAAAAACACACTACTCTCCCTACTCTTTTTTATAATTTCAGCATCGGTTTTTTCTCAAGATGTAAGCATAGAATTGTTTAAAGACAACTTTAATCAACCTTTGAGCTTACAGCATGCCAACGACGACCGTTTATTTGTTGTTGAAAAAGGTGGGCAGATAAAAGTAATTCAGGGCGATGGCAGTGTAAATAGCACACCATTTTTAAACATTTCGGCCCAAATATCAACAAATAGCGAGCGTGGCTTGCTTGGCATGGCTTTTCATCCAGAATATGCTAATAACGGTTATTTTTATGTGAATTACACCGATATAAACGGCAACACACAAATTTCAAGATTTACGGTAGATAGCACAAATCCCGATTTGGCAGATCTAGCTTCAGAATTACCAATTCTTGACTATTCCCAGCCAGCTCCAAACCACAACGGCGGTAATTTGGCTTTCGGACCTGATGGGTATTTGTATATTGCTTCCGGAGATGGCGGCAGTAGTGGCGATCCTGACAACCGAGGACAGGATTTGGGTTCTCTTTTAGGAAAAATCCTGCGCATTGATATTGATAATCCCAGCGGCGGTAACAACTACGGCATTCCATCGAGCAATCCGTTTGTGGGAAATCCGGATGCGCTTGATGAAATTTGGGCATACGGTTTACGTAATCCGTGGCGATTTTCGTTTGACGTTGCCGCGAATAATCTATGGATTGCAGATGTAGGCCAAACAAGCCGCGAAGAAATAAACAGAGTTAATGTTACCGAAGCAGGCATAAATTACGGATGGAGATGCTATGAAGGCACCCAGCCCTTTAACACACAAAATTGCCCGCCACAGTCTGAATTAACCTTTCCATTAGCAGAATATACCCATAGTAGCGGCAATTGTTCCATTTCGGGAGGATATGTTTACAGAGGCTCCATTTATACGGATATTTCTGGACTTTACTTTTTCGCAGACTTTTGTAGTGGGCTTATTGGAACTGTGGACAATGCCGGAACTTTAGTAGAACACGGCACTTTTACTGGAAGTTGGGTTTCTTTTGGTGAAGATGTTAATAACGAACTTTATATAATAGATCTTGGCGGCTCCATTTATAAAGTTAAAGGAGGCGAAATTGCCAATACTGAAGCCTTTTTAATGGAAAATAGTTTGCATATGCTTCCAAATCCCGCTTCAGAAAATGTTTCTTTTCATTTAAAGGATGGCGTTCTCAAAACTATTTCACTTTTTAATATTGAAGGGCGTTTAGTTCTTTCGGAAGAAAATATTTTAAGTAGTGAAAAAGTAATTTCGATTTCAAATTTAGAGACGGGAATTTATTTTGCCAAAATTATTTCAGCCAAGGAACAAACAACCGTAAAAAAACTAATTATTCAATAATGCATTCAAAAAAAGGAAATTTATACCTTATTCCCTGCCCGATGGGCGATGTTCAGCCCCTGGCAGTACTTCCCATTTCAGTAAAAAAGGCAATTGAAAAAATAGACCATTACATTGTTGAACACGAAAAAAATACCCGGCGCTTTATAAAAACAATTGTTCCCGAAAAAAAACAACCCAACTTAAAGTTTCAGGAAATAAATAAATTTACCCAACCCGAGGAAATTCCTGCGATGCTCAATCCGTGTTTAGAGGGTTTTGATGTTGGTGTAATTAGCGATGCCGGCTGTCCTGGAATTGCAGACCCTGGCGCGCGTGCCGTACATTATGCCCACGAACTTGGCATTAAGGTGGTTCCTTTAGTGGGACCATCTTCCATACTTTTGGCAATGATGGCCAGTGGGTTTAACGGTCAGAATTTTGCATTTAACGGATATTTACCCATTGATAAAAGTGAACGTAAAAGGGAATTAAAACGTCTGGAAAAAATTTCAAAAGAGCTTGATCAATCGCAGCTCTTTATTGAAACGCCCTACCGCAATAATCAAATGCTACAAAGCCTCACCGAAAATCTTAATCCGCAGACACAAATTTGTGTTGCTTGCGATATTACTCTTGCTTCAGAATATATAAAAACCGCAACTGTGAATTCATGGAAAAAAATAAAGGTGGACCTTCATAAAAGACCCACCTTATTTATAATTCAAGGATATTAACTATATGATTCTCGGCCTTTTATTCGCCACAATATGCGAAGTATCGTAGCCGGAAAACTTGCGCAAATAATAACGAATTGAAGTACCGTTAGCATCTTCAAAACGATTTGTTCCTGCGCTTCTAAGGAATTTTTTCACATTGCCTGCTCCCGCTAAATGGGCAGCAGCTAAAATTCCCGATTCGGTAATTTTTACCCCGGCCATGGTTTTGCCAACTGAGCGCTTAATATCTTTGCGCAAAATCCACTTGTTTAATGAAGTATAGGCCATAAAGGCGGCTTCCTGTTGGCGCGTATCGTAAAGAAAATTATCGGCATTTTTAAGCCCCATCATTCTAAGGGTGGCTTTTGAAAACTGATATTTTCCCATATAACCATAATCGTTAACGATCTGGTAATCTCCTCTTGATTCTTTAAAACCAAGAGCTTCTTTAAACCCTAAATAGGATTTACCCAAAAATAAATTATATTGTGGGATCACAGGTGCTAATAATGGAGTGAGTTCAGCTTCTGTGGGAACGTGATAGTATAACTCTAATCCTTCCGTGCTAAATGCAGAAAAATCGTGGCTATCTTTTGAAATGAAACCTGTCCCTACTAGTACAGTAACGACAAGTAATACTGCAATTAGATATATTCTTTTTTTCATTAAGTTTAAAATTCGGATGTAAAATTACATCGTCGTTTCAGCCGGCAAAGATAATACTTTTTTTAATAATCTGATTTGTAGGCTGTTAAAATAATATTAAATAAAAAACCAGGCTTGTCAACCTGGTTTCTTCAATAATTATAATGTCGCTCTAGCGTTGTTGTCAGGGAGTATATGGGAGATATCGTAATCTACAAAGCGTTTCATATATTTTGTAATTGGTACATGATTCGCATCTCTAAAAACGTATTCTCCTTGGCTATCCAGAAATTTTTTTACATTTCCGGCTCCTCCCAAATGTGCCGCAGCCAAAAGGCCCGATTCGGATATTTTAACACCATTAATAATTTTGCCGTTATATTCATCAATATAATCCCTAAGCACCCATTTGTTTTTAGAAATTAACGCTTTAAACGCTTTTTCCTGTAACAAAGGGCTGTTTAAAAATAGGGACGTATTGGTAATTCCAACCCAATGAAGGGTAGAACGGCCAAACTGGTATTTGCCCAAATAACCCAATCTGTTCACGGCTCTGTAATTTCCACTGCTTTCGCTAAAGCCGAGGTCATGACAGAAACCCTGGAACGACTTCCCAAGAAAAGGAACACTATCTTGAGAATTCAAATTCACTTCGTATTCGTAAGGAACATGGGCTACGTTCCCTACAATATCTGTAGCGAATATAGAACTGCTGTAATCTACTCTTTTTGAAGAGAATGCCATTGCAACAAAGGCTGCAACAGCCAGCAGCGCAGACAATTTCATAAAACGTTTTGTCATGTTTTACTTAGTTTTAAATTATAATTATCGCGTCATCGCTTTGTGCGAGACGAAATAAAATCTTTAAAAAAACAAACACACATTTTTGGCAAACGTATATTCGCCGCGCTATATGAAAAAACTATGCCAAAGAACGATTGACTATCGCATTTACACTTGACGGTCAATATCTTATAAATTAAAAGATAAGAAAAATGATAAAAACATTAGCAGGATTAACAAAATTTAACCTGCCTAGTAATTGGTTTTAACAAGATTTAAAAACAATTTATTACCTCATTAATCCCTGATTATTTACCCAACGCACATATTCTGCCTTGTTAACATTGTGCTGTGCTAAGCTTTTGGCAAACTTGTGATAACCAAAGTTGGTTACATCGGCAACAAAATAGTAATAGTCGTGCTTTTCGGGGTTTAATACGGCGTCTATTGAAGAAATATCGGGCATTGTAATGGGTCCTGGTGGTATGCCTGCATATTTGTACGTGTTATAAGGCGAATCTAATTCCAAATCTTTATAAAGTACTCGTTTTATAATTTGGTTATAATCACCACTTTCGCGTTTAATCGCATAGATAACCGTGGGGTCTGCCTGAAGCAACATACCCACTCGCAGCCTGTTAAGGTAAACCCCTGCCACCCTTGGCCGTTCATCTACCTTTGCTGTTTCTTTTTGTACAATAGATGCTAACGCCATAACTTGTTCTTTCGTAAGATTTAAGTTTTTAGCCTTTTTAATTCTAGCTTCGTTCCAAAATCTTTCGTATTCGGTTTTCATTCTATCGCGAAAAGTTTTCGCAGAGCTATTCCAATAAAATTCGTAGGTATTTGGGATATACATAGATAGGCCCGTTTCTTTAGTCATTCCCACTTCTTTTAAAAACTCGGGATCGGTCATTGCCTGCATGAGCGATAGGCTATCGGCTTCAATTTGGTTTGCAATATGGCCGGCCAAATCTTCCAACCGTTCCTGATTGTTGAATTTTACATTGATAGGAATATTTCTACTTCGGAGCGTGTTTACTATATCATTATTGGTCATTCCCTTCCTAATTATAAAATGACCCGGTTTAATATTTGAAGTATATTGCTTTTGGTCTGCAATAGTTCTAAACGATTCGGCATCCTTTAAGAGCGGTTCAATTTCTTCAACCACATCAATTATTGTAGCATTGGTAGGAATATAAACATGCGCTTCCTTGTTGTTAAAAGCGGTATTTCCAGTAAATGCTGTGTCGTAAATATACCACGCAAAGAAGCCCATTACAACGGCTCCGAGGAAAAAGATGGCTATTAATATTTTTTTTATATACATTTTTTAAAGTGTGATCGCAGTACTACGAATTGTTGATTAATTGATAAAAATATTCACTTTTATATCTTCCGTTTGCAAATACCCAGTCCCTTTTTAGACCGGCTTTTATAAAACCTGCCTTTTCAAATAGATTTATACTGCCTTCATTTTCTTCCGTAATTCCCGCAAAAATTTGATGCACCTTTAAATGTTCAAAAACGTAATTGCAGGTAAGCTGCAATGCTTCTGCCGCAAAGCCCTTTCGTTTATGGGCTTCAGAAAATATTACAATACCTACCCCTACTCTGCTGTGTTTTGGATCAAAGTCAAACAAATCTATAAAACCTACTTGAGCAGAATCATTATTTTTACAAATTACGAGTCGCAATTGCTGCACATCGTAAATAGAGCGATGGCTATTTTCTAAATATTGTTGCAAAATATACTTAGAGTAGGGCGTTGTGGTATTGCTAACTTCCCAAAGCGATTCGTCGTTTTCTAGAGTATAAAGAAAATCCAGATCTGAAAGTTCCAAAGCGCGTAAAAAAATATTTTCTCCTCTTAACGTTTCCATTGCCAAATTCCTTTAAAAACCATGGTTGCAGGTCCTTCTAAATATATATCTGTATAATGCGAATCTATTTTATTAAAGCGCACTTGCAGTTGCCCGCCGGGGGTATTTAGCGTTAATTTATTTTCTGAAGTATTCTCCGTTTCAAACATTGCCAGTGCCACAGCAGTTACACCTGTTCCGCACGAAAGAGTTTCATTTTCCACTCCCCGCTCGTAGGTACGGACTGAAAAAGTGGAAGCGTTTTGCTTTTCAACAAAGTTTACATTTGCACCATCTGTTCCGTAAATTTTATTTCGAATATTTCTACCTTCCCCAAAAACATCAAAGTTTTGCAAATCTGAAACCATTTCAACGTGATGCGGTGAGCCCGTATTCAAAAAAGTATAAGCGTCTGTAACTTCAAAAGTTTCTACATCATTCATTTTTAATGAAACCCCTTCATTATTAATGGTAGCCTCGTGCATCCCGTCAACGGCTTCAAAAGTGGTGCGTCCGGAAATAATTTCCAGATAATTGGCAAAGTGAACAATACACCTTCCACCGTTACCGCACATTGTACTTAGGTTTCCGTCACTATTGTAATAAACCATTTTAAAATCTGCAGTAGGATGGTTTTCCAACAGAAGCAAGCCATCTGCACCTACGCCAAAACGGCGGTCGCAAATTTTGGCCACAAGCTGCGAATCTTTCTTCGGGAAAAATTCTTCGCGATTATCGAGAATCACAAAATCGTTGCCCGTGCCCTGATATTTGTAGAAAGTAAATTCCATAGTGCGCAAAGATATAAAAAGCCATGAGGTGTATCGTTGATATTTAGACGTTAAATGCAAGTTAAAACCAAAAACTTGGCATACTATTTTCGGACTATCTTGGTTAAATTTGTAGAGGTATTCGTAAATATTTCTTCAGAAAACAGATTTTCAGATCCATCTTCCGCGATTGAAAATGCTGAAACATTAAAAAATGAAAAACTTGAAAACAAAGTTTTTATATAAAATAAAGTTAGTATTAATTAAAAATTTTATACAATGAAGCAAACAATCCGTTTATTTCTTGTTGCGCTATTTGCTGGCGCCATTACGCTTGGAGGCTATAAATACTTTGAAGAAAAAGAGCTTATTGCCATTGAAACACCTTCACAAACTAAATTTATTCCTACCAATTATGCTGGTTCGGCGGCAGAAATGACAACCGATTTTACCGGAGCTGCAGAAAAAACAGTACACGCTGTGGTTCACGTAAAAAACACTACTGTTAGCAGACAACCCACCAATATATTCGAGTATTTGCAAGGCGGTGGCCAACCACGCGCTATGGTTGGCAGTGGTAGCGGAGTAATTATTTCGCCAGATGGTTATATAGTAACCAACAATCACGTTATTGCCAATGCTACAAATCTTGAAGTTACCTTAAACAACAACAAAACATTTAAGGCCGAATTGATTGGAACGGACCCAAATACAGACATAGCGCTGATAAAGATTGAAGACGAAACGGATTTTCCCTACATACCTTTTGGCGATTCAAACAATGTAAAAATTGGCGAATGGGTGCTAGCTGTTGGAAATCCTTTTAATTTAACCTCAACGGTTACGGCAGGAATTATTAGTGCCAAAGCGCGCGATTTAAGTAAAAATGACGGAAACTCACAGTCCTTTCTCCAAACTGACGCAGCCGTAAATCGCGGAAACAGTGGCGGAGCGTTGGTTAATACACGTGGGGAATTGATTGGAATAAACACGGCTATTACTTCGGAAACGGGAAGTTATGTGGGTTACTCCTTCGCAGTACCATCAAACAACGCCCGAAAAGTAATTGAAGATATTCTGGAATACGGAAACGTACAACGCGGAATCTTAGGAATACAAGTAGGAAATTTAAGTCCGCAGATTATTGAAAAGTATGGCATTAACGAAACCCAAGGTGTTTTTGTAGGTGGTATTGAAAAAGGAAGTGGCGCCGATAAAGCCGGAATTAAAGAAGGAGACATCATAAAACAACTCGATGGATATAAGGTTACAAAATTTGCCGATCTTTCAGGGTATTTAGGTTCTAAACGCCCAAAAGATGTGGTTGAAGTCACTGTACTTCGCAATGGCACGGAAAAGAAAATTCCTGTAAAACTCATAAAACTGGAAACTTTTTCAATAGACGATTTAGGGGTGGAAGTAAAAAACATTACTCCAGAAGAGTTAAAGGCACGAGGCCTTAAAAACGGTGTAGAGGTAACCCGCGCGTTAACACCCGAAATTGCGCGCTATAAATTGGAAGGTATCATTATCACCCATATAAATGATGAACCTATACACAATATAGACGATGCAAAACGAATTATGGGCCAGCGCGACTACCACACCCCAATAAAAATGACTTTTATGGATGGTGCCGGAAATATAAATTCGTTTATTTTTAGATAGAAGTATTTATACAAATAATAAACACCGCTGAAAACCAAAACTTTCAGCGGTGTTTTTATTATGCGTTTTTATTTCCCCAAGCCGATGAAAATAAGTAGTTTTGCACAAAATTTTAACGCGCTCCACGTTCTTCAATTTGCACAGCATTAAAGAAGACGCGGAACTAAAAAATGTATCCTTATGAGTTTTGATGACGTTTATGAAAAAGAACTGTCTTTTCAAACTGATCGCCGAAAAGCTTCAGTAGAATTTATTAAAATCATTAGCGACCTTTGGTACGACAAGTCCATTGAATTGGTACTTTTCCGCAACCAACTGATAGACCGCAATGTGAGTGAAATTTTAAACCTGCACGAATATGCAGGTGAATTTGTTCAAAAGCCCATTTCAATTTTCGACTCTGTTGAAATTGCACAGGCTATAAAAACTTTGGATCTTCCACCAGCAAAGTTAGACATTGGGAAACTTACTTATGAGTTCCATTTAGAAGACGATAAATATTCAAACGCTTTGGCTTTTGTTTCAGATAAATTGAAAAACGCCAAAGAAGCTAAAACAGTAGTACCAAAAGACGTAGTTCTTTACGGTTTTGGACGTATTGGCCGTTTGCTTGCACGTGAACTTATGACCAGAACAGGGCAAGGCAACCAGCTTCGCCTTCGCGCCATTGTTGTTCGCGGCAAAATGGATCAAACTGTTTTAGACAAACGAGCTTCGTTGCTTCAATATGATTCGGTTCACGGAGATTTCCCGGGAACTGTAAGTACTGATCTTGAAAACAATGCGTTGATAATTAATGGAACCACGGTTCATATTATTTCAGCAAACAATCCTGAAGATATTGATTATACAAAATACGGAATTGAAGACGCCTTGGTTATTGACAACACCGGCGCTTTCCGTGATGACAAAGAATTAGGTCGCCATTTAAAAGCGAAAGGTGCTGCAAAAGTATTGCTTACCGCACCCGGAAAAGGCGTTCCAAATATTGTTCACGGTGTAAACCAAAATGAGTACGACCCAAACACAGTTGATATTTTTTCGGCAGCATCTTGTACAACTAATGCCATCACTCCTATTTTAAAGGCAATTGAAGATTCTTTCGGCGTAGTTCGTGGGCATTTGGAAACCATTCACGCCTATACAAACGACCAAAATTTGGTTGATAATATGCACAGCAAATACCGTCGCGGTCGTGCTGCAGCATTAAATATGGTAATAACAGAAACTGGTGCTGGAAGTGCGGTTGCAAAGGCGTTACCTGAATTAGCCGGCAAACTTACCTCCAACGCTATTCGAGTACCCGTTCCAAACGGGTCATTGGTTGTTTTAAATCTAGAGGTTGGAAAATCAACTTCAAAAGATGATCTTAACGCAACGATGAAACAATATGCATTGGAAGGTGATTTAGTTGAGCAAATTCAATATTCAATAAACAACGAATTGGTTTCTAGCGATATCGTTGGTTCTTGCTCTCCCGCAATTTTTGATAGCAATGCCACCATTGTTACTGAAGACGGTAACAACGTAGTGCTTTACGTTTGGTACGACAATGAATATGGCTACAGCCACCAAGTAATTCGCTTGGCGAAATATATTGCTCAGGTTAGAAGATTTACGTATTATTAATAACCAACGTTCAATTAAAATTAATAAAATCCTGTTGCCACCGCAGCAGGATTTTTTATATTTGAATTCTTAATTTTAACATTTCTTTAATAATGCGATATTTTCCGAAGAGTACTTTTTCATTCTTGCTTCTTATTTCTATTTTCATACTTTTTAATTCCTGTAGTTCCGATGACGAAACCCTTTCTACAATTACAGTTAATGCTGCCGATTTTTTTGTAACTATTGAAGAAAGACCTACTGCAGGACAAGTTTTAGGAACTGTGGACGGCAGTACGTCTCAAGGTTCAGTTTCGTTTTCAATTATAGAACAATCTGTAAATGGGGCATTTGAAATTGATGCTTCAACAGGTGAACTCAAGGTTGTAAATCCAGATTTATTCAATTTTGATACAAATCCTATTATAACTGGAACTGTAAAGGTTTCCAATGGAAATATTTTTGAAAATGCCTTGGTGGTTATCTATCTTGAAGACATTGATGATTCTAACGTTTTCGATGGTAGAATATGGCTAAAAACCCAAGCCGAATTAGATGCTTTCGGCGCCAACAATTATACTCACATAACGGGACAATTAGTAATTGGAACACGCTATGCATTGGAATTTTCGGATATTATTGATTTAAGTCCGCTATCTTCATTGACTTCCATTGGCGAAAATCTTTTTATTGCGGGCAATGAAGATCTTGCAAGTTTGAATGGTTTGCAAAATTTGAAATTTATTGGAAGTCATTTGTATATTTTCGATAACCCTTCCTTAAGCAGTTTGGCAGAATTGAATAAACTTACAACGGTAACAATGGATTTAAATATTTACCAAAATCAAAGTTTATTGAATATGGATGGTTTAGCCATCAAACATATTGGTGGAATCCTAAATATTACGTCCAATCCATCACTAACTAATTTATTAGGATTTTCTGAGCTGATTTCAGTTGGCTCTATTCAAATTCAAAGCAATCCGCAACTTACCAACCTGAAAGGTTTTGAAAACATCACCGAAGTTTCAACCTTAAGACTTGGCGGAAATGATGCTTTATTAAATTTGGAAGGATTAGAGAATTTAACCCAAATTCACGCTTTGCTTGCAATTGGAGCTTGTAATCTTTTAACCAATTTAGATGAACTTCAAAATGTTCATTCTAGCCCTGCTGAAATTACTATCAATTTTAATAATTCTCTATTAAATATTAATGCTTTGAGCAATTCTGAGACTGTCGAATACATTGACGTTTCTAATAACCCTGTATTGGTCAATCTTCAAGGTTTGGAAAATATTACATCAGCAAATGAAGTTTATATTTATCTGAATTCTTCTATAACCGATTTAAGCGGATTGAATAATCTCACTACTGTCGATTATTTAGGAATCAGTCAAAACCCGAATTTGTCTAGCATCGCAGGCCTTGAAAATCTCAAAACTGTACAATCTAGCTTGTTCATAGAACAGAATCCAACTCTCGCAAATTTAAATTCCCTAAATAATTTAGAAACCATTGGCAATGATTTGAGAATTGTTGAAAATAGTGCTCTCACAGATTTTTGTGGTTTGCAAACAGTTATCGCAAATAATGGCCCTGGTAATACGTATAGTGTTTATGGCAATGCCTATAACCCTACGCAGCAAGATATTTTAAATGGCAATTGTAGTTTATAAATTCTTTCGATTAAAAAAAACAAATTATCCAAAATGATAAAATCACAGGTCAACTCATTTCTTAAGTATTCGTTACTCCTAATTTTCCTCGTTTTAAATTCCTGCAGCAAAGATGACACGCCCAATGTACTGGAAAATACAATTACTATACAAACGACCAATTTTTCTGTCATCATTCAAGAACACCCCGAAAATGGACAAGTGTTGGGAACTGTTGAAGCAAGTACAAATGAAGGAACAGTTTCCTTTTCTATAACCTCCCAATCCCCCGCTGGAGCTTTTGCCATCAATAGCGAGACCGGGCAACTTACAGTTGCTAATTCAGAGCTTTTCAATCACGAAACGAATCCAGTAATTTCCGGGATTATAAAAGTTTCAAATGGAAATATCTATGAAAGCGCGAGTGTAGTGATTGGCTTAACAGAATCGTATGAAGACAAGGTTTATCAAGGTACGGTGCGTTTAACAACACAAGCAGAAGTTGACGCCTTTGCCTCTCAAGGCTACACCCATATTAATGGCGGACTAATAATTGGAATATTTATGGGTCCAGAATATTCAGATATTACAGATATAAGTGGTTTGCACAACTTGGAATATGTATCCAAAAACTGCTATGTTCTTTATAATGCCGACCTTACCAATGTGGACGGACTTGACAACATCGTTTATTTTGGCGAAGATTTTGGTCTTATAGACAATCCATCTCTTGTAAGTGTTGAGGGTTTGCGTAATGTTAAAACCGTAGAGCCAGCGGGCGATGTTATTTATGAGTTTTGGATTATGAACAATTCCAGTCTTACTAATCTTAATGGCCTTGAAAATCTGAAAAATGCAGGCGATGTATTGATTATAAACAATCCCAATTTAAGAAATATTGACGGTCTTACAGGCTTAGAAAATGCCATTAGCATTTTAATCGATAGAAACAATTCCTTGTTGAATTTGGATGGTTTCAACAATTTAACGACAGTTGAATACACTTTTGGCATATACGATAATCTTGTACTGCAAAATATTGATGGTTTGAATAATTTAACAAGCATTGGCGGTTCATTATCGTTTAGAGGTAACATTGCATTGCAAAATTTGAACGGTTTAAGCAATTTAATTTCGTTAGAAACCTTCGCACTTAGAGAGAGCCCCCTTATTTTAAATTTGAATGGCCTAAGTAATTTAACAACATTGGAAAGTATTATAATTGATGACAACGATGCTCTGATTAATATTCAAGGAGTACAAAATACTTCTCCAACAGATAGAATAGAAATTACATATAATGAGTCTCTCGAAACCTTAAATGGTTTGCAAAATGTTTCTGCTGCCACAATTTTAAATATATACAGCAACCCTTCGCTAACAACATTAAATGGATTGCAAAACATTACAGCCGTACGTGATGTAAATATTAATGAAAATCAAAATTTAACCACTTTAAATGGACTGGAGAATTTGCAAACAATAAACCGTCACTTAAAAATATTATATAACCATTCATTGGAGAGTTTGGAAGGTTTAAATAATTTAACCACGGTCCAAAACAATCTTGAAATTCGTGATAATCAAATTCTAGCAGACTTTTGCGGGCTTACTACACTTATAGTTGGTGATGGTTTAGGTGGCGAATATAGAGTTTCTCGTAACGCCTACAACCCAACAAAACAAGACATCATAGACGGCAATTGCAGTCTTTAAAAACGAAATAATGAATAGACTTTTAACTTTCAGAATAATAGCAGTAGCTATTATTCTCACCTTCATTTCCTGCTCTAAAGACAGCGATGACCCAGTGCCCCAAGAAACTGAAATAACCGTTTCAACCACTGATTTTTCTATCACAATAGATGAAAACCCAACTATTGGACAAGTTATTGGAAGCGTTCAAGGAAGCACAAATGAAGGAACTGTTACTTTTTCAATTACTGAACAAACACCTGAGGGCGCGTTTTCTATTGATGCAAGTTCTGGGGAACTAAAAGTTGCTGATGAAACTCTTTTTGATTTTGAGACCAATCCTACAATTACGGGGACAGTGCAAGTGGCCAATGGCGCTGTGTCTGAAAATGCTTCGGTTGAAATTACTTTGAATGATTTGGTTGAAAATCATATTTTTGATGATTCAATTGTACTATTTACCCAAGAAGAAGTAAATGATTTCGGCGCAAATAATTATACACATATTACGGGATCCCTTTTAATAGGGAAAATAGATAATACTCAATCTTCAATAAATGATTTAAGACCTCTAAATGCTTTAAAAAGTATTGGCAGACAATTCATTATTATTGACAATCCACTGCTTTCTAATTTAGCAGGCCTTGAAAATTTAGAATTTATTGGAGGTAATTTTTTGATAGAAGATAATCCGAATCTAATTAACATCGAAAGTTTGCGCAATCTTACTACTATTAATGACTATTTATATATAAATAATAACGACCAATTAACAAATTTAAATGGATTGGAAAATATAATTTCAATAAGTGGTGATTTAGGAATTTTTTCTAATGAAATTTTAAGTGACATCAACAGTTTACAAAATTTAACATCGATTGGAAAAAGATTACTTTTCGAAAACAATCCCAGTTTGTTAGATTTTAATTTATCTAGTTTGACCGTAATAGCCGAGCGTTTGGATATAAGACACTGTCCCAATATTACGCACCTTAATAGTTTGACTAATTTGCAAACTATAGGGACCGATATTTACCTATCTAGCAATTTTAATTTAATAGATTTTTGCGGCTTGCAAAGTTTACTCATTGACAATGGATTAGGAGGAAACTATACGGCAATTTATAACGCCTACAACCCAACAAAACAAGACATCATAGACGGCAACTGCAGCCTTTAAAAACGAAATAATGAATAGACTTTTAACTTTCAGAATAATAACAGCTTCTATTTTTCTCACCTTCATTTCCTGCTCTAAAGACAGCGATGACCCAGTGCCCCAAGAAACTGAAATAACCGTTTCAACCACTGATTTTTCTATTACAATAGATGAAAACCCAACGATTGGACAAGTTATTGGAAGCGTTCAAGGAAGCACAAATGAAGGAACTGTTACTTTTTCAATTACTGAACAAATACCTGAGGGCGCGTTTTCTATTGATGCAAGTTCTGGCGAACTAAAAGTTGCTGATGAAACTCTTTTTGATTTTGAGACCAATCCTACTATTACTGGAACAGTGCAAGTGGCTAATGGCGCGGTTTCTGAAAATGCTTCGGTTGTAATTACTTTGAATGATTTGGTTGAGGAGAATGTTTTTAATGGTACCGTTCAATTATTTACCCAAGCAGAGGTAGATACATTTGGAGCAAACAACTATACTGTTATAACTCAAACCCTGCTTATTGGAAGCCTTGCCGGAGACCCTAGCCTAATTGAGGATCTAAGTAATTTGGCCTCAATTAAATATATTGGAGGGCAGCTAAATATTGTAGATAATGAAAACCTCGCCTCGCTTGATGGGTTACAAAATATTGAAACAATTGGTGGTGATGTAAATATAATGGAGAATCCCATTCTTAACAATCTGACTTCGCTTGCAGGTATTACTCAATTATCAAAACTTACAATATCCAAGAATGGTTCCCTTGAAAATGTGGAAGGTTTTCAAGATTTAATTACCATAAATGGCACATTAAATATTTGGGATAATGAATCCTTACTTACCGTTGACGGATTTAGAAATTTAACGTCCATTGGCAATGGTCTTTCTGTATGGGGAAATTCATCATTGAATGATATTGACGGATTCCTTAATTTAAGTACCGTTGCAGACAATATACAAATAATCGATAATCACGACCTTAAAAATATTGAGGGATTTAGAGGATTGACCCAAATAAATACTGGCCTTACTATTCGCGACAATGCATCACTTTTAAACTTGGAAGGCCTGAGAAATGTAGTCAATGCAGAGGGTATTAGTCTAAGCATTGTCAATAATCCTTATTTAATGCACCTTAATGGTCTAAATAATTTCACCAACTTATCATCTCTGGCCATTGAAGACAACGATTTGTTATCAGATATCAGCGCCCTGGAAAACTTGCTTTCAGTAAATTATATTAATATTTACAGAAATTCCGCTTTGACCCAACTCAATATTTTCAATAATATTTATTCCTTATCGGGAGATCTGTATATTAAACAAAATGCAAATTTACGCGGTATAGGCAGTTTGCACAACTTAACTTCAATAGGAGGGCAATTGCAAATAGCCGATAATCCTTTATTAGAAAATATAAATGGACTGCAATCCCTTCAGTCTGTTTCAAGAAATATTTACGTAAGTGATAATAACAATCTAACAAATCTGGATGGATTCTCTAGCCTTACATTTGCAGGAAGAAACCTCACCATAACCCGTAATGATGTGTTAATTGACTTTTGCGGATTACAACCCCTTTTTACTAATAACGGTATAATGGGCGATTATAATGTTAGACATAACGGCTATAATCCGGGTCCTAATGACATAATAGCAGGAAACTGTCGTTTATAATTATTAAAATTTTTAAATATGAAATTTTTCAGAAAATATGCTACAGTTAAAATATTTACGATTTTCTCAGTTCTATTGCTTTCCTCCTGCTCAAAAGACAGCGATGATCCAGCGCCCCAAGAAACTGAAATAACCGTTTCAACCAGTGATTTTTCCATAACAATGGATGAAAACCCAATAAACGGGCAGGTAATTGGAAGTGTTCAAGGAAGCACGAATGACGGCTCGGTTACTTTTTCAATAACCGAACAAACACCTTCGGGCGCCTTTTCTATCGATGCAAGTTCTGGCGAACTAAAAGTTGCTGATGAAACCCTTTTTGATTTTGAATCAAATCCTACAATTACTGGGACAGTGCAAGTAGCCAATGGCGCTGTGTCTGAAAATGCTTCGATTACAATTACTTTGAATGATTTAATGGAGGAGAATGTTTATGAAGGGGATCTAATTTTAAGATCACAGCAAGAAGTAAACGATTTTGGAGCAAATAATTATGCGGCAATAATTGGAACATTGCATATTGGTGATCCTGAAGAAGGAACAACAACAGATATAATCGACTTATCTCCCCTCCAAAGTTTAAGATCGATAAATGGTGATTTAGGGATTACCAATAATCCATCATTGATCTCTACATTAGGTTTAAATATTCACTATTTATATGGCAAACTTATCATTGTAGTTAATGATACTTTAGAAAAAATCGAAGGATTTAACCGTTTAACCTCGGTTCAAGAACTGGTGTTATCTCTTAATCCAAGATTATATGATCTTTCTGGATTATATCAACTTACTTCCATAGGAGATGGATTAGTCCTAGTTTCTTGTCCTCAAATATCCAATCTTGATTGGCTAAGCAACTTGACTTCATTTGGCGGTGATTTAACTATTATAAATTGTAATTCGCTAGCAAATATTGATGGGCTCAGTAATTTAACAACTGCAACCGGAGAATATAATTATTTCCGTATTACATATAATAATTCGCTTTTAAACTTGAACGGCATTGAAAATTTAAATACTGAAATATATCACTTGGAAATAGCAGCGAATTCTTCGCTTACAAGTATTGAAGGCTTGCAAAATAAACGAGTGACTACTACATTAAAGATAATAGAAAATCCCTTTTTAGAAAATCTTCATGGTTTAGAATCAACCATCAATATTTCTCATGAACTTACCGTACAGAACAATAATTCTCTAATAAATATTCAAGGATTAAGGAATTTAGAAACTGCTGAAAGTTTTCAAATATTTAATAATGAAAGCCTACCAAATTTGGTTGGCTTAAACAATTTAGAAAGATGTCGTAATTTAGATATAAGAGGCAATAATGAACTTACAGATTTTTGTGACTTACAAAACCTCTTTATAAATGGCAGTAATAATAGCTACATCGCAATATACAACGCCTACAACCCCACAAAACAAGATATCATCGACGGCAATTGTAGTTTATAAAACTATTTCAATGAGTTTAAAAAAAAGAGATTCCTGCCTGCGCGGGAATTTTTTTTATGACTTCATTAACTGAAAATCTGCATTCTTTCAATCACATTTGGTAAAATTATTTAGTTTTTAGAAATGTCTGTAACTGAAAAGAAACGCGGTTTAAAAAAGAAGCGATATATTTTTCCCATAACAATCGCGGTACTGCTAATAGTCTTTAGAATTTATCTTCCCACGCTTGTAAAAAACAACATAAATAAAATATTGGCAGACATTCCCGGCTATTACGGGCAGGTTGACGATATTGATATTGCTTTAATTAGAGGTGCCTATGTTATAGACGGGATGTATCTAAACAAAGGAACGGCAGAAAGTCAGGTTCCGTTTTTAAACTTTCCAAAAACCGATATTTCCATCGAGTGGAAATCACTCTTCAAGGGAAAAATTGTAAGCGAAATCATCATGACCAGGCCCGAAGTTATCTACGTTTTTGAAGACCAAAAAGCAAAAAGTGGCGATGCAGATGTAGATGATTGGACCAAGGCGCTAACCGATATTGTACCAATAGACATAAACCATTTAAAAGTACACGACGGCACAGTGGCATTTGTACAACTTTCGGCAGATCCAAACATAGATTTGCGAATAGACAAACTGGAGCTCACCGCGGACAACCTCAGAAACGTGGTTGAAAGAGAACGAATTCTTCCGTCTAAGATTCGCGCTACGGGAGTTTCAATCGGGAACGGGAAAGTTTCGTTAGAAGCAAATATGAATTTGATAAAAAAAATACCCGACATGGACGTTTCCTTTTCACTAGAAAATGCAGATGCTTCGGCGCTAAACGATTTCACAAATTATTACGCAGGTCTCGATTTTAACAAAGGCACCTTTTCGCTTTTTAGTGAAATTGCCATTGCGGACGGCCACATGATTGGCTACGTAAAGCCGCTTTTAACAAACACTAAATTAATTGGAAAAGAAGATGGTTTCCTTGAAGTTTTATGGGAAGGCTTTGCAGGTTTTTTCAAATTCATTCTAAAAAACCAAGGCACAGATACGCTCGCAACTAAAGTTCCTTTTGAAGGCGATCTTACAAAAGTGGAAGCTGGCGTTTGGCCTACAGTTATAAATATTTTCGGCAATGCGTGGATTAAAGCCTTTACGGGCAATATTGATGGCGAAATTGAATTTAAGGATGCTTTAAAAAAGAAAAATTTAACTCGGGAAGAAAAAAGTGAACTTCGCAAAAAAGAGCGCGAAAAACGAAAAAAAGCACGGCAAATAAAAAACGGTTAATTATAAATTATTTTAATATGAAGGTAATTGCGGCAACAATCAAAAATCTTGAACAACTGGCTCCACTATTTAATGCGTATCGTGTTTTTTACAAACAAACCCCGAATATTGATGCGGCCAGCGCATTTTTAAAAGAAAGATTCGCAAAACAAGATTCTACAATATTTTTGTGTTTAGATGCAGCTGATAAAGGTTTGGGATTTACGCAGCTTTACCCCAGTTTTTCGTCGGTTTCCTTGCAACGGGTTTATATTTTGAACGACTTATTTGTAACTTCAGAAGCTAGAAAACAAGGCGTTGGCGAGGCGTTGATGGAACGCGCAAAACAATTCGCTATCAAAGAAGGCAGCAAAGGAATTACCCTAGAAACTGATGCCGACAATCCCGCCCAAAAACTTTATAAAAAACTGGGCTGGAAAAATGACGATGGCGTAAATCATTATACTTGGGAAGTATAATACGACTCAATTACCGTATTTTTACACTTTAAAATATATTGCAACATATCATTGCAGCCATTAGGTTTCCTTGACTGATGCGCACCGAAAAAAGAACTACCATAATGCGAATTGACATAATAACCGTAGTGCCCGAATTGCTCCAAAGCCCTTTTGAAGTTTCAATCCTAAAACGCGCCATTGAAAAAGGAATCGTGGAAGTACACACGCATAACCTTCGCGATTGGTCATCCAATGCCTATAGGCAAATTGACGATTATCAATTTGGCGGGGGCGCAGGAATGGTGATGATGATTGAACCCATTGATAAATGTCTTTCAGAATTAAAAGCCGAAAGAGATTACGACGAAATAATCTATATGACGCCCGATGGCAAAACGTTTAATCAGCACACGGCCAACGAACTTTCGTTGAAAGAAAATATAATTATCCTCTGTGGGCATTATAAAGGAGTGGACCAACGTGTGCGCGATCATTTTATAACCCGAGAAATTTCGGTGGGCGATTTTGTATTAAGTGGCGGCGAGCTAGCTGCTGCCATTGTTTGTGATGCTATTATACGATTGGTTCCGGGGGTTTTGGGCAATGAAACCAGCGCGTTGACAGATTCATTTCAAGATAATTTATTAGCCCCACCAATATACACCCGCCCAGCCGAATATAAAGGCTGGACCGTACCCGAAATCTTAACGAGCGGCAATACCGGTAAAATTGAAGAATGGCGCGAAGATCAGGCGTATAAACGCACAAAGGAGCGACGGCCGGATTTGCTGGAATAACCTCTTAACGCGTGAGTTAGCTGAAAAAAAATGAGTTCTCTCTAACATTACGTGAAAATTCATTATTTTTGTACGTAAAATATTTCACCATGGACAAAAAACTCACATTAAGTCTTAACGGAACTATTATTGAAAACGCGAAAATATACGCTAAATCGAACAATATTAGTCTGTCGAAATTAATTGAATCGTATTTAACTACACTCACAAAGCGCAAAACGAACGGTGCCAACATTACTCCATTAGTAGAGAGTTTAAGTGGTGTTATAACCCTCGATGAAGATTTTGATGCCAAAGATTCTTACACAGAGTATTTAATCGAGAAATACAAATGAGCAAAATTTTAATCGATACCAATATTGTTATAGACTTATTATCGCGACGAAAAGACTTCTATGATGAAGCTGCAGATTTGTTTTCACGAGCGGATAATAAAGAGTTACATTTAACGATTTCCGCTTTAACGTTTGCAAACACTAATTACATTCTTACCAAATTGAAATCCGCGAAAGAAGCACGAGAAATATTACGGAAATTTAAAATTCTAGTTGAAATATTAAGCTTGGACGAAAAAATAACGCAATTAGCTCTCAGCGATGATAATTTCTTCGATTTCGAAGACGGCTTGCAATATTATTCGGCATTGGAAAATCATATAGATGTTATTATCACTCGCAATAAAAAAGACTTTAAGAATTCAAAAATTCCCGTTTTAACGGCGAAAGAGTTTTTGGCAAAAAAATAATGTCAGAAGCTTTTATTTTAGAATAAACAATATGACTAAAATTATCTATACATTTATTCTCATCTGTTTTATTTCCAGTTGCTCCGAAGATTATTGCCTATTAAAAGACGGAACATATAAAGTGGAATTTGATGAGGAATTTTTTTCCTTTCAATACAAAGTCAAGTCTGATACAATTGAAGCAAATTATGGTGACCAAACTATGACTTCTATTATAGAATGGATTTCAGATAACGAATGTTTTCTAAATGATCTTCCATCTCATATAACCTATAAAGACGATTTAGATAAATCTACATATACATTTGGCAAACCATTTTATGGATTGATTAAATGTAGCAAAGACACTATTTATTTTAATTTAATGCGAAATGAAAATAATATTGCCAATTCAGGAAAACTAATTAAAATAGATTAAAAAATTTCAGATTGTTGAAAATAGCAACCAAAAATTCAAAATAAAATGAATATCAAACAAATTGCAACAATACTACTAACAGTCGTCCTTTTCACTGCTTGTAAAAATGAAACAAAAGAAAAGGAGGATTCAAAGACAAACAGTAACGTGAGCGAAGATTTCAACACCCTATTGGATAATTATTACGAAGATGGCTTAAAGCTCAACCCACTGAGTGCTACATTTTCTGGAGATACGCGCTACAACGATAGTTTTCCAAATATCCTTTCAGACGAATATATTTCTGAATTAAAAAATTATTATACAAACTACAAAGAAGAGGTTTCAAAGTTTAATGACGAAGATTTAAACGAAACCGAAAAAATGAGTAAAGACGTGCTATTGTGGGAATGCAATAGTAACTTAGAAACGCTAACATTCAAAAATGGAATATATTTTCCCATAGACCAAATGTGGTCGGTAAATTTAGTAATGGGCCAATTGGCTAGCGGCAGCAGCGCCCAACCTTTTTCAACGGTTAAAGATTATACCAATTGGTTAAAACGCGTAGATGGATTCGTTGTTTGGTTAAATACCGCAAAAGTGAAAATGAAAGAGGGCATGGCGGCAGGTTATGTACTTCCAAAATCGTTAATTGTAAAAATAATTCCACAGCTAAAGGCGATGACTGAGCCAGATTTAAAAAAGAATCTATTTTATTCACCTATAAAAAATCTTCCCGACACTTTTTCTGAAATACAACAGCAGGAACTTTCGAAAGCCTATTCAAAAATGATTTCAGAAAAAATAATTCCAGCGTACCAAAACCTTCACGATTTTATGGCTGAAGAATATTTAAATGCCGGCCGATCTACTACCGGAATTGCAGATACTCCCAATGGCGAGGCATATTACAGGCACCAAATTAAAAAATATACAACCACCGAAATGACCGCTGATGAAATCCACCAATTAGGTTTAAGTGAAGTGGCGCGTATTGCGTCGGAAATGGAGAAAGTGAAGCAACAAATTGGTTTTAAAGGCGATTTGAAAGCGTTTTTCAATTTTGTTCGTACTAATAAAGAATTGATGCCGTACAAAGAGCCACAGCAAATTATAGACCATTTTTATGCTATTTACGATACGATGAAACCAAAACTGGAGCTGCTTTTCGACAAAAAACCGAAAACTGCTTTTGAAGTAAAACAGACCGAAAAATTCCGTGAAAATTCTGCAAGTGCCGAATACAATCCAGGCAGTTTGGACGGATCACGGGCAGGAAGGTTTTATGTGCCAATTCCGAATGCTTCAGCATACAATATTTACAGTGACGAATCGCTCTTTTTGCACGAAGCTATTCCGGGGCACCATTACCAAATTTCGCTAACACAGGAAAATGACGAGTTGCCCATGTTCCGCAAAACCCTTTTTTATAGTGGTTATGGCGAAGGTTGGGCGCTTTATAGCGAATCGCTCGGAAAAGAACTTGGACTCTATACAGATCCGTATCAATATTTCGGGATGCTGGGTGCCGAAATGCACAGAGCTGTACGCTTGGTGGTAGATACAGGAATGCACGCAAAAGGTTGGACGCGTGAGGAAGCTATTCAATATTGTCTAGAGAACGAAGCAGAGCCAGAAGCGGGAATTATTTCAGAAATTGAACGCTATATGGCAAATCCCGGACAGGCATTAGCGTATAAAATTGGCCAACTAAAAATTCTGGAATTGCGTCATAAAGCAGAAAAAGAATTAGGAAACAAATTTAATATTGGTGAATTCCATAATCAAGTTTTAGAAACAGGTTGCATCCCGTTGCAATTATTAGATAATAAAATAAATGCTTGGATTGCCCAAACGCAATAAAACTAACGGCAACTATTATATACTGAAAAGAGGTTTTTAAAGGCCTCTTTTTATTTGGATTTATTTGGAAATTGAAAAAAGTATTTAGATATTTGTCTAAATAACTAAACAATAGTGAAAGATATTTTTAAAGCCCTTAACGACGAAACCCGAAGGGAAATACTGGAATTGCTAAAAAAAGACGACTTAACGGCGGGAGAAATTGCCGAAAACTTTAAAATTTCAAAACCAAGTATTTCGCATCATTTAGATATTTTACAACGTGCAGACTTAATATCGGGCGAAAAAAAGGGACAGTTTATTCATTATTCTATAAACACAACAATTCTTGACGACGTTTTTACGTGGCTACTAACCTTAAAAAAATAGAAATTATGAAATTCAATTTTAAAAAAGAATTGCCCCTCCTCCTACTTTCATTATTACCGGCTGTGTATCTTGCCATTGTTTGGCAAAACTTACCATCACAAGTGCCCTTACAGTGGGGATTAGACGGTACAATTAATAGATATGGCAGTAAAATGGAATTACTTTTTTTAGGGATTTTACCTTTCGTACTGTATTTATTATTTCTTTTTATCCCTAAAATTGATCCTAAGAAACTGGTGAATTCCATGGGGAATAAATATTACAGTATTCGCTTAATAACCGCCCTTTTTATCACTGTTCTCTTTGTATATATAATTTATGCCGTAAACGAACAATCGCTGGGACATCCTACATTTATCCTAATGCTTATAGGCGCATTTTTTGTTTTACTTGGAAATTATTTTAAAACTATCAGACCCAATTACTTTGTAGGCATTAGAACCCCTTGGACGTTGGAAAACGACACTATTTGGAAAAACACCCACAAGTTTGCTGGTAAGTTTTGGGTAGCTGGAGGGTTACTTATAATATTTGCATGCGCTGTTTTTAACGAACCAATAGCGGTAACACTGTTTATAATAATTACCGCAATTATAACAATTGTGCCAATTGCCTATTCATATATTCAATTTAAGAAAATGGCTTCTTTAATTGTTTTAATAATACTTTGCACGAGCAGTTTTGCACAACAAAAATTAAACCGTCCCCAAACCCCAGAAGCACCATTTTTATATACCATAGAAGAAGTAGCGTTTACAAATACCCAGGATAATGTAAAATTGGCAGGAACGTTAACCTACCCCGCAGAAGGAACCAATTTTCCTGCCGTAATTTTAATCACCGGCAGTGGCCCACAAGACAGAAATGAAGAAATTTTTAATCACAAGCCCTTTTTGGTGTTGGCAGATTATCTAACAAATAGAGGCATTGCTGTATTGCGCTATGACGATAGAGGCGTTGGCGAATCTACTGGTGATTTTTCGAGATCTACTTCCGTAGATTTTGCAAGAGACGTAGTAGCCGCAATAGAATTTTTAAAAAGTAGAAAAGAAATTAACACCCAAAAAATTGGGTTAATTGGCCACAGCGAAGGCGGCGTTATTGCACCACTCGTAGCTTCAGCTGGCAATAATATTGCTTTTGTAGTTACCTTGGCAGGCGTAATGATTCCCGGAAGTGAATTAATGCTTCGTCAAAAAGAAATGCAACTTAGAGCCATGGGATCTAATGAAAACTTTATTTCAAAAGAATTGGAATTTGATTCTGGTATAATGAATACTATAACCACTTCTGAAACCGATTCCTTAAAGACTAATTTAGAAAAGTACACCACCGAATATTTCGAAACGAATCCAACTTTTGCGTCAGAGCACGGAATGACTGAAGCATACTATAAAAATCTAATCGTAGGCTCCTACTCCAGTCCTTGGCTCAGTAATTTTATAAAATACGACCCGAAGAATTCACTGGAAAATCTAAATGTTCCGCTACTGGCATTAAACGGCGAAAAAGATTTGCAAGTACCAGCCACCGAAAACCTTGAAGCTTTAAGAGCAATAATGGCAAAGGACACAACAAAAAACTTCACTTTAAAAACGTACCCAAATTTAAACCATCTATTTCAGGAATGCCAAACTGGAATGTTGCAGGAATACGGACAAATTGAGCAAACTATTTCGCCTAAAGTGTTACACGATATTGCAGCATGGATACTGTCCCAAAATTAAATTTATGCCTTAGACCTATAACAATCAATAAATTTTCTTGCCTACTAACTTAAATTGCTTACTTTTGCACCCACTTAATTCAACCTCTGGCGAAAACCGCGAATGTTGTTTTAATTTAAACCTTATCAAGTTATTAAAATGGAAGCATTAATAAAATTTGTAGAAGACGAATTTGTTACAAAAAAGGATTTTCCTGAATTCGGAGCGGGTGATACAATTACCGTTTACTACGAAATTCGTGAAGGCGAAAAAACCAGAACACAGTTTTTTAGAGGAGTTGTAATCCAGGTTAAAGGAACAGGTTCTACTAAAACTTTTACAATCCGTAAAATGAGTGGTACAATTGGTGTGGAACGTATTTTCCCACTTAATATGCCAGCGCTTCAAAAAATTGAAGTCAACAAAAAAGGTAGTGTGCGTAGAGCTCGTATCTATTACTTTAGAGGACTTACCGGGAAGAAAGCCCGTATCAAAGAAAAACGTTCATAGTTTATTCTTTGTTGAAAACTCTCAAAAGCCTTGCAATTGCAAGGCTTTTTTTATGAACAATTGTTAACAAACCGTGTTTGTAAACTGTGGATTTTTAATAGGTTACAAATTCTTGCACATTCGGTTTTCTGTTCTATATTAGCCATATCAATATATGCCAAACGGCTTATTTGATAACCTAAAGTAACGTTCTTTTACATTGTTTTTTCATAATTGTACACGAAGCTAACGCTCTTTGCGAATGTTAGCCTCTAAATTTTGAAAAAATAAAGAGAAACACACTTTACAAACTTTTTTTGATTGTTTGAGGTACTCACGATCTTTAGATTATTAGTATTGAGATCAAAAAAGTTTATGAGTCGCTTTTTTAATAGCCGCACCTGTTTTACAGCTATGCGAAACTAAAAAAATGTGAACTCGTGTAAGTAAATCACATCTGCAAGTAAATAATAAACTTGTCTTGATTCCGCTTAGACGGATTGATGGTAACGATTTACTTTACAAGGAGCCATATCACAATGTATTTATACAGTGATATGGCTTTTCTTGTTTTAGAAAATACCCCCTATCAGTGTAAAACCGAGGAGTAATTAAGGAGCTACTTCTCTTTTAAAAACGCCTCCAAATGGTTATATTTGCACTCTTAAAATTTAATATTTCCAAAAATAATTTTCAATGACAAATTCTTCAAAAATTATATATACCAAAACCGACGAAGCGCCGGCTTTGGCCACCCACTCATTTTTGCCCATTGTTGAAGCTTTTACTTCTACTGCAAACATAAAGTTAGAAAGTCGCGACATTTCGCTTGCAGCAAGAATTTTAGCAGTTTTTCCAGAATTCCTAACGGAAGACCAACGCGTATCGGACGATTTGGCCGAGCTGGGCGAATTGGCAAAAACGCCCGAAGCCAACATTATTAAACTTCCGAATATAAGTGCTTCCATTCCACAGTTAAATGAAGCTATCGCCGAACTTCAAAAAAAAGGATTTAAAATTCCAAATTACCCAGAGGATCCTAAAACCCCTGAAGAAAAAGAAATAAAATTAAAATACGACAAAGTAAAAGGAAGTGCCGTAAATCCAGTACTTCGCGAAGGCAATAGCGATCGCCGAGCACCAAAAGCGGTAAAAAATTACGCTAAAAAACACCCGCACAGTATGGGCGCGTGGAGCAGCGACAGTAAAAGCCACGTGGCAACTATGCAAGACGGCGATTTTTTCCACAATGAAAAGTCGCTTACTCTCAGCGCAGACGACGAGTTACAGATTGTTTTGGTTGAAAAGGACGGAAATAAAATAACTTTAAAGGAAAATCTCAAAGTTTTAAAGGGCGAAATTATCGATGCAACGGTAATGAGCAAAAAAGCATTGGTTTCCTTTTTGGAAGATCAGGTAAAGGATGCCACAGAAAAGAAAGTATTGTTTTCAATACATTTAAAAGCAACGATGATGAAAGTGAGCGACCCAATAATTTTTGGTTACGCTGTAAAAGTATATTTTGAAGATTTGTTTAAAAAATACGCAGATACATTCAAAAAATTGGGCGTTGACGCTAACAATGGCTTGGGCGATTTGGAAAACAAACTCTCCGAATTAAGTAAAAATGAACGCGATGCCATTCTTCAAGACATTCAAAAAATAATGTCCGAAAATGCAGATTTGGCAATGGTTAATAGCGATAAAGGTATTACTAATTTGCACGTTCCAAGCGACGTAATAGTAGATGCATCAATGCCTGCAATGATTCGCAATTCTGGGCAAATGTGGGGTCCTGACGGAAAAAGCCACGATACCAAAGCTGTAATTCCAGATAGTAGTTACGCAGGAGTTTTTGAAACCACTATTGAATTCTGCAAAAAACACGGAGCTTTTGATCCTACCACTATGGGCACCGTACCAAATGTAGGTTTAATGGCGCAAAAAGCCGAAGAATACGGAAGCCACGACAAAACTTTTGAAATTCCAGCAGATGGAATAGTTCAGGTTATAGACAATTCCGGAAAGGTGATAATTAAACACACCGTTGAAAAGGGTGATATTTGGAGAATGTGCCAAGTAAAAGATCTACCTATACAAGATTGGGTTAAGTTAGCGGTAAATCGCGCCCAAGCAACCGGCTATCCCGCAATTTTCTGGTTGGACGAAAACCGTGCCCACGATGCCGAACTCATCAAAAAAACAAACAAGTATTTACCCGAACACGATACTGCTGGGTTAACAATAAAAATTCTTTCCCCTGAAAAAGCTACTGAATATACATTAGAACGCGTAAAAGCCGGACAAAATACTATTTCGGTTACCGGTAACGTTTTACGCGACTATTTAACGGATCTTTTTCCTATTTTGGAATTAGGTACCAGTGCAAAAATGCTTTCAATAGTTCCCTTAATGAATGGTGGAGGTTTATTTGAAACTGGCGCAGGAGGTTCTGCTCCAAAACACGTTGAACAATTTTTAGAACAAAACCATTTACGCTGGGACTCTTTGGGCGAGTTTCTGGCTTTAGCAGTTTCTTTGGAACATTTGGGCACAAAATACAATAACCCTAAGGCAATTGTTTTAGCAGATGCCTTAGATGAAGCCACCGAAAAATATCTCGAAAACAGCAAATCGCCTTCACGAAATGTAAATGAAATAGATAACCGTGGAAGTCATTTTTATTTAGCTATGTATTGGGCAGACGCACTTTCAAAGCAAAGTAAAGACGAAGATTTAAAGACCATCTTTACTCCCGTTGCACAAAAATTAATGGAAAACGAGGCCAAGATAAACGAGGAATTAATCGCAGCTCAAGGTGATAAAGTAGCCATTGGGGGGTATTACGAACCAACTGAAAAACTGGTTTTTGAAACCATGCGACCCAGCAAAACATTTAATACAATACTTACCGGATTAAAATAAAATCCAATTTATTCTAAAAACCTTCGGCCTCGCCGAAGGTTTTTTTTACTAATAAAATAAAGCCTTTGAAAAAAATATTCACTTTGTTGCTTTTGTTCGTAAGTATAGCTGCTTTCGCACAAGAAAAATTTACCATCAGCGGCACTATTTTGGAAGCCGAATCAGGCGAAACACTGTTTGGGGTAAACGTAATTATCCCTTCCATACAAGCGGGAACGGCAACCAATCAATATGGGTATTATTCAATTACACTTCCAAAAGGCAACTACAAAATTTATTACAGCAGCATTGGTTTTGAAACCCAAATTGTTGACGTTTCACTTACCGAAAACATCAAAAAAGATTTAGCGCTTACCACAGATTCCCAAAGTTTAGACGAAGTAGTTATTGAGGCAAATGCCGAAAGACTCAACGTGCGAAGCTCTCAAATGAGTAAAAATACGCTTTCAACAACAACCATTAAAAAAATCCCCGTGGTATTAGGCGAAGTTGATGTTATTAAAGCAATTACGCTACTTCCGGGTGTTACTAGTGCCGGCGAAGGCGCTAGCGGATTTAACGTTCGTGGCGGTGCGGCAGACCAAAATTTAATTTTACTAGACGAAGCAACCCTCTATAATTCTTCGCATTTATTTGGTTTTTTTTCGGTATTTAATCCGGATGCCATCAAGGATTTAACCCTTTACAAAGGAGGAATTCCCGCAAGATATGGCGGTCGGATTTCTTCGGTTTTAGATATTTATCAAAAAGACGGCAACAAAAAAAACTATCACGCCAGCGGTGGTATTGGGCTGGTGGCAAGCCGTTTACTTTTGGAAGGTCCCATTAAAAAAGACACTGCATCATTTTTAATAGGCGGCCGAAGTAGTTATGCGCACTTATTTCTTCCCTTATTCAACAATGATAATATTGCCTATTTTTATGATTTAAATACCAAGTTAAGTTACAATCTCAACGAAAATAACCGTTTGTTTTTATCGGGTTATTTTGGAAGGGATGTTTTTGAAATCTCAGACAGTTTCGCGAATAGTTTTGGCAACACAACATTAAACCTTCGTTGGAACCACCTCTTTTCAAGTAAATTGTTTTCAAATCTATCCCTAATCTATTCGGATTATTACTACGGTTTAGAGCTGAAATTTGTAGAATTTGATTTTGACAGTGGTATTCGAAATTTCAATGTAAAGTATGATTTTACGCATTATATATCAAACAACGTAGATTTACGCTATGGCGTTAATAGTATTTACTACAAATTTAATCCGGGCGATGTAACACCAACCACAGAAGATTCCGGAATCAACCCTTTTAAACTAACAGATAAATATGCTTGGGAAAATGCGGCCTATGTTGATGCTGAAATTAATCTGTCTGATAAAATTTCGGTCCAAGCGGGGCTTCGATTGTCAAACTTTAACCGGTTGGGGCAGGATGAACTGTTTCTGTACCAAGATAACAATCCGATAATATATAACGAAAATCTTGATATTTATCAAAAAGCCAAACCCATAGACACCGTTTCATTCAGTAGAAGTGAAACCATAAAATCCTTCGCCAATTTAGAGCCTCGCTTCGCTATTTCCTATTTGTTGAGCGATAACGCTTCCATTAAGGCCAGCTACAACCGTATGGCGCAGTATATTCACTTAATCAGTAATACCACTTCGCCTACCCCTTTTGATATTTATGCCCCCAGTGGAAAATATATTGAACCACAATTGGCAGATCAAGTAGCATTGGGGTATTTTAGAAATTTTAAGAACTATTCCCTGGAAGTAGAAACCTTTTACAAAAAGGTACAAAACCGTTTGGATTATGTAGATGATGCAGATTTAATTGCCAACAATGCAATAGAACAAATTTTGCTCAATGGCGAAGCACGGGCATATGGCCTTGAGGTGCTTTTAAAAAAAAATACTGGCAAATTACAGGGTTGGATTGCCTACACTCTTTCTAAAAGTGAGCAGCGTACACCGGGAAGATCGGCGATAGAAACTGGTATAAATAATGGCGAATGGTACAATAGCGCTTGGGATAAAACACACGATATTTCTATCACCGGACAATATGAATTAACAAATAAATGGTCTTTCGGCACCAATTTTATTTTCCAAACGGGTATCCCAACAACATATCCCGAAGGACAATATAGCTACAATGGGGTGGTAGTTCCGGTTTATGAAGCCCGAAATAAAAGTCGCCTCTCAACATTTAATCGTCTAGATTTGTCTGCCACGTGGACTCCAAAACCCGAAAGCACTAAGCGTTGGAAAGGCGAATGGGTTTTCAGCATCTATAATGTATATAACAGAAAAAATGCAGCGTCTATAAGTTTTAGGGAGAATACTGATATTCGCCAAAATGAAGCGGTTCGACTTTCAATTTTCGGAATAATTCCATCGGTAACTTATAATTTTAAATTTTAAGAATATGAAGAAGCTATTTATTTTTATAATTTTCTTCGGAATTTTTTCTTCCTGTGAAGACGTTATTGAAGTTGAACTTAATGAAGCTCCTCCCAGATTAGTTATAGAAGCAAATTGTAATAAAAATATTGATGAAGAACAAGTTCAAGCAACTGTGAGATTAACGATAACAAAACCGTTTTTCGGAAATGAAAACACAGAAATTACAGATGCGGAGGTAAAGATTATTACGGAAGAAGGATTTATTATAAACCTTGAATATTTTAACAATGGG
The DNA here is from genome assembly GCF_038742595.1 of Aequorivita flava. NCBI lineage: Bacteria > Pseudomonadati > Bacteroidota > Flavobacteriia > Flavobacteriales > Flavobacteriaceae > Aequorivita > Aequorivita flava. The sequence continues at coordinate 50,135 of NZ_JBANCF010000017.1, forward strand.
AGATATTCTGCCACTTTTCCGGTAGAAGCTGAAAAAGAATACACCTTGGAAATTGTACACCAAGGCGAAACATATAGCGCAACTGAAGTACTGTACAATGTTTCACCTTTAGAATTTGTTGAACAGCGAAATGATGGCGGATTTACGGGAGAAGATATTGAACTAAAAGTATTTTTTACAGATCCGGCCGACCAAAGAAATTTCTATTTTTTTGAAGGGCTATCTGAAAAAGGTGATGTTTTAGACGTTTATAATGATGAATTTTTTGACGGAAATACGATTTTTGGATATTTTTTGGTTGACGATTTAGCGCCAGAGGACCAAGTACAATTTAATATTTACGGTGTAAGTCAAGCATATTACAACTTTATGTTTATTCTTTTACAACAAACCAGCGACCAAGGCGGTGGCCCTTTTGAAACACAGCCTGCAACCGTTCGAGGCAATATTGTAAACGAAACTAATCCGGATAACTATCCTTTGGGATATTTTAGAATTTCTGAAGTTTCTACGCTTAATTATACAGTACAGTAAAATATTATACCTTAGCAACAACGACGCTTCGGGATACATTATACAATGAATAATAAAAAATGGATTTTACAAAAACCACTGAGCAGGATTCAAAATACAACCATTTGGAAAAAATGAGTGTCTCTGAACTGCTTCAAAATATAAACAACGAGGATAAAACCGTTGCCTATGCTGTAGAAAATGCACTTCCCCAAATTGAATCGCTCACTAACGAAGTGGTTAATAAATTAAAGAACGGCGGAAGGTTATTTTACATCGGTGCAGGCACCAGCGGTCGATTAGGTATTTTGGACGCCAGTGAATGCCCACCAACCTTCGGTGTACCTCACGAATTGGTTATAGGTTTAATAGCAGGGGGCGATTCGGCCATTCGCAAAGCTGTAGAATTTGCCGAAGATTCGGAAAGACAAGGTTGGAAAGACCTTCAGAAAGAAAACATTACCGATAAGGATTTTGTAATTGGTATCGCTGCTTCCGGTACAACACCTTATGTTATTGGCGCCTTAAAAAAGTGTCACGAAAACAATATTTCTACCGGGTGTATAACCTGTAACGCTGGTAGCCCATTAGCCAATACAGCACAATATCCAGTGGTTGTAGTAGTAGGTGCTGAGTTTGTAACTGGAAGTTCACGAATGAAAGCTGGCACAGCTCAAAAGTTAGTTTTAAATATGGTTTCTACAGCAGCAATGGTTCAATTAGGCAAAGTGAAGGGAAACAAAATGATTGATATGCAGCTAAGTAACAATAAGCTGGTAGATCGTGGAGTGAGAATGATTATGAGCGAATTACGCATTTCAGAAAATGAAGCACAAAGGCTTTTGGAAAAATATAAAAATGTTCGAAACGTTATAAATAATTTTAAAAATGAGTAAAACACACACAAATTTCGATTTACTAAAAAAGGGTTTAAAGTTTTTAGCATTTGCGCTACCCTTGTTGTTTTTGAGCCCTTATTTAATCACTTTATCATTTTTAAATAAAGAAACCTTTATGCTATTTGTATTTCTTTTCTTCGGAGTAATAGCTGGAGCGGGAGCTATCTTCCTCCTTTTTAAAGGCATCAATACAATTATGAGCGCCATTTTCTACAAATAGGTACCAACAAATTTTGAAGATACTTCCGGAATAAAAAAGATGTTTTCAAAAAGAATTAAAAAATTAATCAAGCTATCTGATCGAGCAGGATCGCGACCTGATAGGAAGTTAGGAGCTCAAAGTTCTCGACTGCGCTCGAACAGACACCAAGAGTTACGCTTTATGTAACGACTCCCAACCCACCCACGGCAGTGGGAGCGCAGGTGCGCGGGTTCAATGCAAAAAAAAAGACCCAATCAAATAAATGATTGGGTCTTTAAAGGAAGGCGGCGACCTACTCTCCCACTGGATAGCAGTACCATCGGCGCAAACGGGCTTAACTACTCTGTTCGGAATGGTAAGAGGTGAGCCCCGTCGCTATAACCACCTTAAATCA
>NZ_JBANCF010000018.1:0-30049 GCF_038742595.1 Aequorivita flava
AGTACAACAATAGAAAACATCAGGGAATTAAAAGACAAAAGCCAAGAAACCTTTATACTTTTGAAAAACAAGTTCAACTAAAATCAGCTTGATAGTGGTCTAAAGAATAGGTAGTACTACACAGGTTCAATAATCAATAGTTTAAATTTTGGAAGATTTACAACATTATATTTAACTCCTCCAAGAAAATATTTTACGGTAGGAATTGGCGTGTTTTTATCAATAATTCAAAATATTATTGGAATAATTTTAGTTTTTAATTTCGTTACTACTTTTATAAACATATCCTTAAAATAGCCTGTAGATAACAATGGTAACCGTTGCACAACAACCACCTGAAATATAGAAAATGGAAAATAATAACATATCAATTAAAACAATCAACGATTTACTGAAATCTAATTTCTTTATACCATCGTATCAAAGAGGTTATCGTTGGACTGAACAACAAGTAACAGACTTATTGAATGACATTAATGAATTTTCGCCAAAAGAAATTCCAAATTCAAATGAAAAAACTTGGTATTGTTTACAACCAATTGTGGTAAAACATAGGAATGGAAACGAATGGGACGTAATTGACGGGCAACAACGCCTCACAACAGCGTTTTTAATTTTGCACTACTTAAATCAGGGTTATGTTGTAAATCGTCAAAAGAAATTGTTTGGTTTAAAATACGAAACAAGAGAAAATTCAGCAGAATATTTACAAAAAGAATTGAACGGAGAATCTATAAATTACAAGAACATTGACTATCATTTTATTTCTTCTGCGTATAAAATAATTTGCGATTGGTTCAAAATCAAAGGAGAGCAATTTGATGTTAATACGTTTGAATCAAAATTCAATTTTTCTACAAAAGTTATTTGGTATGAAACTTCAAAAGACGAAGATTCAATTGACATTTTCACAAGAATAAACAGCGGAAAAATTCCACTAACAAATGCGGAATTAATAAAGGCTTTGTTTTTGAATAGTTCCAATTTTGCAAATGCAGACCAAGAAAAGCTTCGTTTAAAACAATTGGAAATTGCATCAGAATGGGACAGAATTGAATATACTTTACAAGACGATACATTCTGGTATTTCATTAACAAAAATGAAAATAATTTGACAACGAGAATTGAATATATTTTCAATTTAATGTATGAAGTAGCTCAGGCAGAAGACGTAGAAGTTGAAGAAAGAAAGAAGCTAAGAATAACGACCAAAGAACAAATTGAGGAAAGACAAAAAGAACATCTGACAATTTTAGAAAGATTTGGAAATGATGAGTATTCTACATTTCGTTTCTTCAATGAAAAATTTAAGACCAAATCAGAAAAAGAAATAAATGATAATTGGCAGGAAATTAAAAAGTATTTCCAAACACTTGAAGAATGGTATAATAACAGAGAATTGTATCACAAAATTGGATATTTGATTGCAATTGGTACTAACATCAAAAACATTCTCAAAGAGAAAAAAGAAAAGTCCAAAAAAGAATTTTCAAATTGGTTAAAACAAGAAATGGAATCCAAACTTGAAAAAGTGAATTTGGAAGTAGTAGAATATAACGGAAAATATGTCCGTGAAATTTTATTGCTTCACAACATACAAACAATGCTCAATAACGAAGATGAAACTAATCGCTTCCCTTTTGACCGATACAAAAAGGAATCTTGGGACGTCGAACACATTCACGCTATTGCAACAGAAGTTAAGGTTAAAAAAGAAAATCAAGTTGATTGGCTGAACAATAACTTCATTGAAACAGACAATCATCAAGACGAAAATACAAATCAAAAAATTGAACAAATCAAAAAATCGGGTAACCAAATTGACGAAAATGAATTTGATGATATTATAGATTATGTGTTAGGAGAAGAAGACAACAGCATACGAAACCTTTGCTTGTTAGATAGTGGTACAAATCGCTCTTACAAAAATGATTCTTTCAAAGAAAAAAGAAAAAAAATAATTGAGAGAGAAATTGAAGGAACTTTTATTCCAATTTGCACTAAAAATGTTTTTATGAAATACTATTCTGCTAATGTGAAAGACATAGAAGTTTGGAATGAAAATGATAGGGCATCGTATCTTGAAAAGATACAAAAAGTAATTAATCAGTATTTACCTCAAACAGAATTAGCAGAGAATGAGCAATAATCTGACATCCCAAAAATTAACTTTCCGTGAGTTAATTAGTACACATAGCATTGAAATCCCCATTATCCAAAGAGATTACGCTCAGGGCAGAGAAGGAAAGGAAGAGCTAAGAAAAAGTTTTTTGACAGCTTTACTTGAAGCAGTAAATGGCAAATCATTGGAATTGGACTTTGTTTATGGCAGCGTAAAAAATAATGTTTTACAACCACTTGACGGACAACAAAGATTAACAACTTTGTTTCTGTTGCATTGGTTCATTGCAATCAAAGAGCACAAGTTAGATAATGATTTGAAAAATATCTTAACAAAATTCACCTACGAAACACGAACAAGTTCAAAGGAATTTTGCATTGATTTAATCAACAAAGGAATTGATTATAATGAATTGCAAGAAACAGATTATTACGATAAGGAAAAAACAAAACCTAAATACAACGAATTATCTAAAACAATCATTGACAGTTCTTGGTTTTTTCTTTCTTGGAAAAGAGACCCCACAATAAAATCAATGCTGATAATGTTAGATGCTATTCAACAAACGTTTCAAGACAAAACGGAAATTTGGGGGAAGCTAAACAACATTAGTTTTCATTACATTGAATTGCAAAACTTTGGGCTTTCTGATGATTTATATATCAAAATGAACGCAAGAGGCAAACCTCTTACTGATTTTGAAAATTTCAAAGCGAAGTTTGAACAATACATCAAGAAAGTAATTTACAAGACAAATGAAAATGGAGAAGATGTTCTAGATAATGGAGAAAAAATCATAATAAAAGATAATTGGGAAAAAGAAATAATAAAACCACAAGAAACTTTTGCCCACAAAATAGATACACTTTGGACAGATTTGTTCTGGAACTATCGTAATAAAGAAAATGTTTTTGACGAACAGCTTTTGAATTTTTTCAGAGCAATGGCTGTGATAAATTACACGCTCAAAGCAAACTTCAAAGATGATAATTTCAGAAATAATCTTGATGCATTAAGAGGAAGTCAAACCATTTCATTTAACAAATATTTGGAGTTAGATTGTTTTGACAGAGATTATTATGAAACGCTGAAATCCATTTTAAATAAAATATCTGATAAAAGTGGATTGAAAACATTTCTATCTGACACGACTTATGTAAACGAAAATGAAACTTTTAATGGTGCTATCAAAAACAACTTAGGTTATGCTGAATTATTAAAGCTATTTGCTTTATATCAATATTTAGCTTGTGAAAATGATATTGACAAAACAAATCTACAAAATTGGATGAGAATAGTCCGCAACCTTGTAGAGGCGCACAGATTGTATTATGACAACGCAAACACATTTGCGGATTCATTGTTATTTTTCTCTAAACTCTTTCCGCATAGAAGCAACATTATTGAATATTTTAAAGATTACGCAAATCCAGAAGATAAAGGCTTTCCAAAATTTATAATTGAAGAAGAAAAGCTAAAAGCAGAACTTATTACACAAAGTGATGATTGGAAAGAAGCAATTGTTGAGATAGAAAATCACCCTTATCTAAATGGACAAATTGGCTTTTTATTAGATTGGTGTAAGGATGAAGAAGGAATGCATAATATTGATAGATTTATAGAATACTCTGAAAAAGCTAAAACTGTATTTAGTGATGAAGGATTGAAACACTTTGATAATTTTCTTTTTGAACGAGCATTATTAGCAACAGGAGATTATTTGTTAAGTAAGGGTAAAAATTATAGTTTTTTAATCAACAATGAACGTGATATTAGTTGGAAAAGATTATTGAGGGATGACAATCAAAAACGAATAGTTTTAAAATTACTCTTTGATAAAATTGAGATAACAACTTTAACCGAAAATTTAGAACAAATCGTTAATGCATTTTCTGATGTTAATGATTGGAGGTACTATTTCATAAAATATCCTGAAATTATTTCCGTTTGCGGAAGTCAAAAACTTGCACGATTTAACGACAATAACGAAGATGATATTCTTTTGCTGGGCTCAACAATGACAAGCGGGTTTCATAAAGAATATTATTCTTATTCTCTTTTTGTGGAATTGTCAAGCAGACTTTCTTTAGACGAGAGTTTATACAAAGACCAAAAATCAGTTGATTATTGGAAGTATTTTGATTTAAACGGACGGCAAATCGCATTTGACAGTAAGACGAAAAAATTTGTTTGGACACAAAACAGAGAATGGGACAACAAACAAGAATTTGAAAACAGAAACATGGCAATTTTAGAACTTACTAAAATGTAAGGACAAACACCACAAGAGACAGAAAATGGACAGCCTATAGCATTGTATAAGAGTAATGTGGAATTAATTGCTAAATTGAATATCTCGTTACGGAATAAAATTTTAGAAAATATGAAAATCCCGTCTTCGAAAACCCGCACTGCGGTTATACTTGACCGTTGGGAGCAATTAAAAACAAAAAAAGATAAATTGAAAATAATCACGAATTCAGCACCTGAAACTTGGCAAGATTTACAACATAAAGTTGGAGAAATACTTGAGCAATGTGGATTTCAAGTAGAAATTGAAAAAAGCATAAAGTCAGTTAGAGGAAAAGTTGAGATAGATGTTTACGCAGAGGAAAATATAAAGAGCAGGAAATATTCTATAATTTGTGAATGTAAACATTGGAAATCTAAAATCCCTCAAAATGTCGTTCACGGATTTAGAACTGTATTAAGTGATTTAGGAGCAAACATTGGAATTATTATAACTACAAGTGATTTTCAGTCTGGTTCAATTGAATCTGCAGATATGACAAACATTAAATTATTAAGTTGGGAAGACTTTCAAATGAATTTTTTTGAAAGCTGGTATTCTAACTATTTTTACACAACTATGAATGTTTCTCATTCTGTTAAACAAGATTATAATTTGGTTCCGTGGTTTGACGACTTAAATGAAGAAGACAAGAGTAAGTATAATAAAATAAGGAATAAACTAAATGAGTTGAGTGAAATTCAAGGATTATTTCCATTATCGATATTACTTGAAATGGAAAATTACGAATATGAATTTCCTACGCTTCCTCTTAAAAATAAAATAATCGATTTCGATGAATATTATGGTGATTTACCTTTAGCTATTTTTAAAGCATCCGATTACGAATCATTTTTAAAGATTTTCACGAATTTTGGTAAAGAGGTAGTTAGAGAGTTTAATGAATTAGATATAAAATATAAATCTGAAAGCGAATAATTAACTACACCCAAGAATGGCTATAAGTAATTGCTTGTTCTCGCATACTTTGGAAATTCCAACTTGGTGTGTACTTGTAAATTTAAGTGCTAACCCACTAAAATACTTATAGTCGAGCCGTTGGGGTGCATTTAAAAACAAACGAGAGAAATTTTGTAAATTAGAACTATGAAAGACACTACAATATATTCAATAGGACACGGGAACAAGAAGATTGAAGACTTCATTGCCGAATTGAAGTCGTTTAAGATTCAGTTTCTTCTCGACATACGGTCAAAACCATATTCCAAATGGAACCCCCAATTCAATCAAGCAGCACTTGACTTAGAATTAAAAAATAATGGAATCTCTTATGTTTTCGTTGGCGACACATTAGGTGGTCTTCCAGACGACAGAAGCTGCTATGACTATGATGGAAAGGTCGTTTATGACTTGATTAAAGAAAAAGACTTTTTCAAACAAGGGCTTGAAAGATTGACAGCTGCTAATGCGAAAAAAATCAACCTTGCCATAATGTGCAGTGAATCTAAACCAGAGGAGTGCCATAGAAGTAAATTAATTGGACAAGAACTACTGAACAAAAAAATTTCCCTGAAGCACATTGTATCAGACAAGAGAGTTAAATCGCAAGAAACAGTAATGAACGAACTAACAAAAGGTAAAGGCACCGTTGACCTATTTGGTAACGAAATGGACTTTACTTCAAGAAAATCATATTAATGGAATTTTTTACAATTGGAGTTTACAACTCGACTGAGCAGGAGTATTTTAAAAAGCTGACAGTAAATAACATTGACACATTTTGCGATATACGTCAAAGAAGAGGCGTTAGAGGTGCAAAATATGCTTTTGTAAATAGTAATAAGCTTCAAGAAAAACTTAACGAGCTTGATATTAAATACGGACACGTTATTGACCTTGCTCCAACTACAGACATTAGAGACCTCCAAAAAGAAGCTGACACTCAACAAGGAGAATTAAAAAGAGACCGAAATAAACTCGGTAAAGTTTTCACAATTGCTTACAAAGACAGAATATTAAGCAATTTTGATTTTGACTCATTTGTAGATAAACTTGATGAAGTTGGTGCAAATCGTGTGGTATTATTCTGCGTTGAAGAAAAGCCAGAAGCTTGTCATAGGTCAATCGTAACTGACAAGCTAGAAAAACTTGGATATAAAATCACGCATTTGTAATGGATGTAATAATAGTATCAAAAACGCATATGTCAAGTGCGGCTTGTGTTGGTGGTGTTCTAGCCAATGGCCGTTTTGTAAGACTTCTTAACTCGGATGGATATAATCAAGGCTCCGATACTGACCTTGAAGTTGGAGATGTTTATACCATAACCTTTTCAGAGAGAACAGGAAAAACACCACCCCACGTTGAAGATATTTTGGTTCACTCAAGGGAGCATAAATTCTCTTTTTCTTCAATTGAAAAAATGGTTGAATACCTAACAGATAAATTGAAAGTAAAAATTTGGAGAGGTAGTCCAGATGTGCTTTTTGATGGAAAACTAAATTGGACGAATAGTGGAAGTGGATATATCAATGAAGAAAATGGCATTTGTGATAATAGTGTTGGGTTTTGGATTTCTGACAGAGATTTATCAAAAAAAAATTTCTACGAAAAAACAAGATATAGCTACCCAAATATAAATGGTTGGAGAAGTTTACCTTTCGTTGGGTACGGAAACGAAGTTGAAGTTATTCCTTCGGGCACTTTAATACGTGTTTCGCTTGCAAGATGGTGGGATACTAATGGGACAACGGAAAACAGATGTTCTTTGCAATTATCAGGGTGGTACGGACTGCCTGAACCTGAAACAAAGAATGATGACGAAGATGATGATTTACCATTTTAAAAATTGACTTCTTATTTCTTTCCTATAATTTCCTAAGACAAAAAGATTATGTAGATTTAATAATTCAATTTAATCTATGGAAATATTTTACGACAATAAACGCTACTATCCATATTTGTGCATAAATAATGCCTCTGATGAGCAGCTTAAAAAGGTTGTTACATATTTAAAAAATACCAACCTCGCACCTACGAAGTTTTATACCGACCCAAAGTATTCTGCTTCTGATGGGATTAGCTACAGCTATATGTTTAAGCTACCATTTGTAGATGATAATAGAGCTAAACCAAGTTTAGAATCAATTAATGAGTTACTTAATGAATTTGTCACGAATAAAAAAGAACCCCTAAAAACTGATGATAGTTTTGTCAATAAAGAATTAAGCTCATTTATTGAATCCGAAAAAAAATATTTAAACCAAATTAAAACTTTACTTGATTCTGAAAGAATCATATTGGAGACTGATAAAGAGTTTTTTAGAGAGCAATTGGATAAGTTAGGCAAGCTTACAAAATCGCTACAACAAGAAAACAATAGAATTATCGACTTTTTCGGAAATATTAGTTCAAAGATTTCAGAAGACATTGACAATTTAATCAAGAAACAGTCTTTAAATAGCGGAGAATTAAAAGCCTTACAGTCTAATATTGAGAAAAAAGAACAATTACTGAATGAAAGAGAATTAAATATAAAGAAGATAGAAAAAGATTTTACCACAAGAGAAAAAGATTTCGAACAGTACAAATTAGAACAGGAAAAGAATTTTAAAGAGAGAATTGATTCACTTAGAGCATCAAATATTGGACTGAACATCTCTGAAGAAAATCAAAATGAAGATTCACTTAAGAAAATTAAAATTTTGATAATGGGGGATTCAGCCGTGAATAAAAGTGAAATTATTAAGATTTTCAAGGAAACTTTTGAAAAGAACATCGAATTAACACTTCCAAATAGCGCTATTAATATTCCAACAACAAATTATGAAAAGATGAAAAATATTAACATCTTAAACTATTTTAAAAAGGATTTTGACTATATTATACTGGGACCAAGACCACATTCAATGAAAGGTGTAGATTTAAAGAAAGGACCACAGGCATTAAAAAGAGAATATGGATTAAAAGCTGAGCTTAGATTAGATAATATCAATCCTTTAAGTAAAAATAAACTAGGAGATTGGGCGTTGGAATTTTCTGACGATTGGATAACGAAGAACAATTCAAACTAGGTGTTATGATTAAACTTATTTTTGAGCTATATTAGTAAAAACAATTTTTATGGGGATAATTAATTTTTTTAAAAAGAAAAAGAAATCTGAATTTGAAGAGCTATTGAATCGTATTGATGAAAGCAGTCAAAATGCGAATAGCGGTTTGCAATTCTATAATTTCGCTTATAATTATTTACCCGTTAAGCTGTTCTCTCAAACAGATGCATTGCTACAGGACCTCTATAATAGAGAAAAGCAAGCTGTTATAGTAAATTATGTAGGTAGTTGCATGGAGACTGGAGAAATGCCTAAAAAATCAGATATTGAAGAAATTAATGTTGAAATCAATGATAAGAATGGAGCAAAAATAACCACTATTGGTTTTCCTATTATTCAAAATCCTTCTAATAATGGATTACCGTTACTTCCTCCAATATTTATTGGGATTTATGAACATCAAAATGCTTTGAGATATTTCGTTTTGGGAACTGGTTTATTTGGCAGTCCGACACTAAGAGAAGTTTGTGTGGAAAACAACGATGAAGTAATCAACATGAATCTGGGGTCGGCTTCGGGAGATAGTCAGGATTCATTCATAAATGATATATTATCAATGATTTAAAAATATATTAATGAAAGCTCAAGAACTTGTCCAAAAAATAGCAAAAAAAGAAGAAGTAAAAAGTTACTTACTTGAAATACTTTCAGCATTTCAGAATATGGATTACCATAAATTGAATGATTTACTTAAGGAAGATTTTCTTTATGAGGATATGCAAAAGACAGCTTTTATTTATCGTCAAAAAGAAATTTTTCAATACTTTAAAAAACAAGGTGACACATTTTTGAACCTTTCTACAAATATTTGCACTGGTTGTTTATGCAGCGAACCCGTATTTGTTCTTACAGGAAATAATTCAGGAACCCGATATGGTATTTACATAGAGTTTGTAAAGGACAAAATTGTTGATATATACTTCTGCTCAGAACAATCTAGTTATCTCGGTTTAATGCCATTTTAAGACGGTATTTACCAATTGTAATAATTATCTAAATCAAATATTCCTCCAAAACAATTGCAAAATTTTATACCTGTAATTCGACAATCCTTAATGTCAAAAATTAGCCCTAGGTTAATACCAGATTCTATTCCAACAAACTCGTGCACAATTTCATCTTTATGAATTTTAAAACAATTTGTAATGTTCAAATAAAATTGTTCGTCTTTTAAGATTTTGTGTTTTCTAAATTTGTCATCGAGAATCTCCAAAAACTCTTGTTTACTCGATTCATAGAAATTAACCTCATCACCTATTAAACTAGCTATTTCGAGTATATCCATAGTCATAATGGCAAACCAAACCTCATTAAGATGGTCTTTTTGTTTATATGGCAACAGTTCTGCTGGATACAATACTTTGGGTAAATACATTGAGCTAAATCAGATTGATATGTGAAAATACTAAAATACTTTAGAGAAATAAAATTCTGTAAACATGGTTGTTACATCATTCGCATTCCAAAAATAATTACCTAAACTAAATTACATTATCTCTTAATTAATTAGGAAATAATTTCTATAGTTAATACATTTGATAGAAGACTAACTTTAATTTTTATTAAAGACATGATGCTTAAGGAACTTTTAAAATCAAAAGGTGTAAAACAAAAGTGGCTAGCCAAAAAAATTGGTGTTAGTGAAGTCACTTTAAGCAATTGGGTTAAAGATAAAAGCCATCCATCTAAAGGTAATCTCAAAAAATTAAGCGAAGCATTAAATATTGATGAAGCCGATTTAATAAATTAATGACAGAAACAAAGAAATATAATTTTTCATTTACTGGTTTCTCATTAAGGGAAAACGAAATGCTAAAAGTTGCTGAAGCTATCAGTAAAGAACTTCCTGTTGAAATGGTTGATTTTGGTGATGGTAATCGAAATACTGGACAGCGAAGATTAGTAGCTATTAAGAGACGTTTAGAGCAATTTTCAGAACAACAATTTCAATTATTTTTAACAAGTGATTTTCTAGTACGCAAACAACTTGCTTATTTATCGGTATGTAAAGCACATGCATTTATAAGAGAATTTGTGGTTGAGGTACTTCGGGAAAAGTTACTGATGTACGACTACGAAATTACCGAAGGTGATTACATTTCCTTCTACCGCAGAAAATTTGAATCTCGCCCTGAAATGGAAGCGCTAACCGAGCAAACAGAATATAAAATAAGACAGGTCACCTTTAAGATTCTTGAACAAGCTGGAATTATAAATGATATCAAAGAGAGGATACTTCAGCCACAGCTTTTAACTCCTGAAATTGTGCAAGCCATTGTAAGTGATAATAAGGAATGGCTCAAGGTATTTATGTTAAGTGATGAAGAAATAAACAACTTAAGTTAAATGGTAGAACTAGTTAATAAATTTGAAAAACTTTATGACAAACTATCCTCAAGATGGTTTTTGCAAAAAGATGGTCTAGGTGGTGAAATACCATTTTTTATTTCGCCTTATGATGCGGAAGATGAGATAAACGTCATGGAATCCATACAGATGCTAAAGAAAAAATTGAATAATGCTGGTGTGACTGTCCTTGAAATCAATCTGTACGATGTGGTGTGTGAGATATTAGAGGAAAAAGGTGGTATGGAGCGCATGTTCCGAGTGGAAAAGGCTAAATCAAAGGACAAGTTCCTAAAGGCTCTGCAATCATCATTAAATATACATCAGATACTCATTCCCAATATTGACGAAAAAATTAAAGCGTCAGATGCCAAGATTTACTTTTTAACAGGTGTAGGTTTAGTATTTCCATTTATTAGGTCCCATACTATTTTAAATAACCTTCAAAATATTGCCAAGGAAGCTCCTACGGTCATGTTTTTCCCTGGCGAATATGACGGTCATTCACTAAATCTGTTTGGGTTATTAAAAGATGACAATTATTACAGAGCATTTAACATAGATAATATAGCAGCAAAATAAGACATTATGATAAAGAATTTCTTTCTCAACGACATCAACAGAACTATAGAAACTGTAATCAAAGCAGATGACCGTGAACACGTCTCAGATGAGGTTGCTGAATACGTTATCACCCATGAAATAGCAAAGAAAATAAGAGACTTTTTCTCAGCTTATAACGATTATGCTGGAGCCAACGGTGTTTGGATTTCTGGATTCTTTGGTAGCGGTAAATCACACCTTCTAAAAATTTTATCTTATGTTTTAGAAAACAAAAAATTTGATGGTTACGAAAGTGGTGAGCTTTTTGCCGAAAAGATTGAAGGTGATGAAATGCTTAAGGCAGATGTACTTAAAGCAACGAAAAGACCCTCTGAAAGTATTCTGTTTAACATAGACCAGCAGGCTCAAATAACTTCTAAATCAGATGAGAATGCTATTTTATCAGTTTTTTATAAAGTGTTTTATGACCATCTAGGTTTTTATGGATTCAGACCACACGTAGCAGAATTTGAGATGTGGTTAAATAAGCTTGGCCAATACAACGATTTTAAAACAAAATTTAAAACTGAATTCGGTAAATCTTGGGAAGAGGCGAGACTTGATTACCATGACCCATTGGTCGAAGATGCTGTGGCAAAAGTATTAGGAGAAATAAATAATACGGATTCAAGTAAATACATCGATGTATTAGATAAATTAGAAGATAATGAAAAACAATCGATTGAAGATTTTGCTAATCGTGTAAAAACATATTTAGATTCAAAAGGAAATGGATTTAGATTAAACTTCTTTGTGGATGAGGTTGGTCAGTATATTAGTGATAATACCAAGTTGATGCTCAACCTTCAGACCATTGCCGAAACCTTAGCTACTCGCACTCAGGGAAACTCATGGATTTTAGTGACCTCTCAAGAGGATATGGAAAAAGTAGTTGGGGATATGAACAAGAGCCAACAAAATGATTTCTCTAGAATTCAAGCCAGATTCAAGATTAAAATACCTCTTACTTCTGCCAATGTCGATGAGGTAATAGAAAAGCGACTTCTCAAGAAAAAAGAAGATATCCATAAAAACCTAGCCACTTCCTTTAAAAAGGAAAGTGCACATTTGGAATCCCTTTTATCCTTCTCTGAGGCTGGTGTTCAGTTTAAGGGTTATAAAAATGGAGATGATTTTAGTAATAAATTTCCTTTGGTTCCTTATCAGTTTGATTTATTCCAACAATGCCGAAGAGCCTTGTCTACACATAATGCCTTTCAAGGAAAACATGCATCTGTGGGAGAACGTTCCATGTTAGGAGTTTTTCAACAGGTCATTCAGCATATTGAAAAAAAAGGTGATAATGCCTTAGTAAGTTTTGATTTAATGTATGAAGGTATTCGTAATGAATTGCGAGGCGAAATACAGAGTTCGGTCATAATGGCTGAGCGAAATTTAGATAACAAGTTTGCCATAAAAGTATTGAAGGCGCTGTTCTTAGTTAAGTATTTTGGCAATTTTAAAACAACCAAAAGAAACATATCAGTACTCTTAATCGATGATATCCATGTGGATATTAAGGAGCATGAAAAGCAAATTGATGAAGCTTTAAATATTCTTGAAAATCAAAGCTACGTGCAACGTAACGGTGATTTCTATGAATTCCTTACCGATGATGAAAAAGATGTAGAAGAGGAAATCAAAAACACTGACATTGACGACCAAGCCATTACCCAGTTTTTGAAGGAAATCTTATTTGATGAAATCATACGTGATAATAGAATTAATTACCTTGACAATAAACAGGATTACGATTTTACCAGTAAATTGGATGGTGTCATGTTTGGGCGTGAAAAGGAATTAGAAATAGAACTTATCACAGAAAATTATAATGATTACGACAATATAACCTTCATTCAATCCCAAACCATGGGAAGTACAGGAATGAAACTAGTTCTAAGTTCGGATGCAGTGTTTATGAAGGATGTAAAAATGTATTTAAGAACAGGTAAATATGTAAAACAAAACCTATCTACTTCAATGCCTTCAGAGCGCAAGCGAATCCTTCAGGATAAAGCACAACAGAACTCTGAGCGTAAGCGTAATTTAACGTTATTAGCCAATAACGGATTAGCGGCATCTACAGTATATATGAATGGTGCTAAGCACGAAGTAGCTCATACTACAGATGGTAAAACCAAAGTGATTAAAGCGTTTCAGGACTTGATTAAAACCGTGTATTCCAGTTTGCGTATGCTAGGGACCACTCAGTATAGTGAAGACACAATTAAAACCACTGTAAGGTCCACACAAGACGACCTTTTTGGTGCTGATGACTCAACCATGTCTGAAGCGGAATCAGAAGTACTCAACCTCATCAATAGACGTAAGAATCAAGCAGACAGAACCTCATTAAATGACATTAGAACTCACTTTAGTAGAAAACCCTATGGTTGGTATCCAAATGCTATTTGGACCATTGTGGCGAGATTATACAAAAGAGGAAAAGTTGAAGTGATGCAAGGTTCAAACAACCTTGAGGATGAAGAGGTGTTAGGAGCTTTATTAAATAGTGCTAAACACAGCACTACTCTCTTAGAACCACAAGCTAATTTTGATTCAGGTGCTGTTAAGGCTTTAAAACAAACCTATAAAGATGCCTTTGATGAATCTTGTCCTTTTAAGGAAGCAAAAGATGTGGCTTTAGATTTTAGGGATAAATTAAATCAAATGTCAGTGGATGTCAATCAGATTCTGGCTAGAAGACATGAATACCACTTTTTAGAAAGCTTAGATAGTTTGAGTGATAGACTTGATAAACTTAGTAAAAAAGAATACAGTTATTTTATTACGAATTTAAAGGATTTTGAAGATGAGTTATTAGAAACCAAAGAAGACCTTCTGGACCCTATCAAACGTTTTATAAATGGTGACCAGATTAAAATTTATGATGATGTACAGTCGCTTCTAAAAGGTAATACAGCCAACTTTGGGTATATAGAAGGTGATGAATTAGAAACTCTAGAAACTTTAGTCAAGAGTAATACACCCTACAAAGGTAATGGCATTCAGTTGGCTAAGGCTGCAAAAGACAGTTTAACAAAAAAGGTTTTAGAAGCTATAAATGTTGAAAAAGACCAATTCAATACCAAAATTGATGCTATTGAAAAAGACATCAAAGATTCTGATGAGTTCGGTAAAATTGATTCATCCCAACAAAGTGATATTCTCGGTGCTATTAAAGCTTTAAAAACCAAAATAAAAAATGAACGGTTTATTGGAAATATCAGAGATGAGGTTCGTAAGGTAGATGACCATTTCTATAGCGACCAGATGAACAAAATGGCACAATGGTTAGCACCAAAAGGCGATGATGGAAAAGCGAAAGAACCTAAGGCAAAGTATATTAAAAGAAGTAACATTCATATAGACTTCAATAAACGTGAGTTGCAGACCGAAGAAGATGTAGAAGCCTATTTAGATGCTTTGAAAGAAGCTTATATGGAACGTATTAATCAAAATCTTAAAATTACTCTGTAATTTAATATGAACACCAACCACCTCAAAAAGTTTGCTCAAGAAGCAAGAAGAAAACTACTGGAACTCGTTGGTTCTAAACTTGAGCTTGTGCTTACTACAGACTCGGCAGAATTACGTGAAAAATCATCTCAAGTAAGAAAACTTCAAGAAGCTATCAATGCATCAAGTAAGGAACAAGTCATTGATAAAGTAGCTTATACATGGTTTAACCGACTCATGGCGCTCCGTTTTATGGATGCCAACGATTACCAACCCATTGGTATAAAAATAGTAACTCCTAAAGATGGATACACTCTACCAGAATTGCTGGACGAAGCTAAACAAGGGAACATCCCTGATGAATTACCTATTAACCAACAGCATATTTATGATGTTTTGGATGGCAAAATTCCAAGTAGTAATCCTCAAAATGAAGCCTATAAAGAACTCTTAATTGGAGCTTGTAATCACCTCAACAAAGTATTTCCGTTTCTTTTTGAAAAATTAAGTGATTATACAGAACTGTTATTACCAGACGATTTAATTTCTGAATTCTCAATTGTACAAGACATTAGAGATGGTATGACTTCTGAAGATTGCCAAGAGGTTGAAGTTATTGGTTGGATTTATCAATTCTATATTTCTGAGAAAAAAGATGAGGTGTTTGCTTCAAAAAGCAAGGTGAAAAAGGAAGATATTCCAGCAGCAACACAACTTTTTACACCACGATGGATTGTGGAATATATGGTGCAAAATACGGTTGGTAAATTGTGGCTACAAAACAAGCCTAATTCCAAGTTGCGTGAGAACATGCCCTATTTTATTGAGTCGCCTTCCGTTGAAAGTGAAGATTATTTAAAGATAAATTCTGTTGAAGAGATTACACTTTTAGACCAAGCCTGTGGAAGTGGACATATTCTGGTATATGGATTTGAATTATTAACCAAAATTTATGAAGAAGAAGGGTATAACCCAAGTGAGATACCACAGCTCATTATTGAAAAGAACCTCTTTGGTTTTGAAATAGATGAACGTGCCGCTCAATTAGCTGGAATGGCTTTGATGATGAAAGCCAGAAGTTACCAAAGGAGAGTGTTTAGAAAAGAATTAAAACCGAATATTCTTTGTTTTCAAGATTTAAAACTGGCTACGGATGAAATTAAAGAAGCATTTAGAGGTATTGGAACCAAATTATCTGATGGTTTATTACATGACCTAACGAACATGCAACAAGCGACTAATTTTGGGTCGTTAATTATACCTCAAATATCTATAAGTGAGCTTGAGCAAGTTAAAACAGAGGCTACCGATAAATTTAATACAACTTCAGATGTTTTTCTTAAAGGCTATTTGCAAGAGTTAACCATTGCTTTAAACCAATTAATTTCATTAAGCAGAAAGTATCATTGTGTGGTTGATAATCCACCATATATGGGAGACTCAAAGTATAATCCTCTTTTATCTGAGTACATAAATACTTTTTATCCGAATAGTAGGTTAGACCTTATGACTTGTTTCATGGAAGCTGGAATTAATGGGTTATTAGATGGAGGATTTTTGGGAATGATTAACCAACAATCTTGGATGTTTATTAGTAGTTACAAACAATTAAGGAAAAAACTATTGTCATCAATTCATATTAATAACATGCTCCATTTGGGTCCAAGAACTTTCCCTGAAATTGGAGGTGAAGTGGTACAAAGTACTGCTTTTACTGTAATTAAAAGATATGATGATAATCAATTAAGTAAATATGTTAGATTAATAGAATTTAATTCATCGGAACAGAAAAAGCTAGCTACAATTGATGTATGTAATAACAAAAAGAACGATTTAGTCTTTAATATTAAACAAAGAGAATTAAATCTTATACCAAATCACAACATTTGTTATTGGTTCTCTAATAAAGTAATTGAAAATTTCACTAAAATTAAAATTGATGATGTTTCAACAACAAAAGCTGGTATAGTTTCGGGCAAAGATTTTGATTTTTTAAAATTATGGAGTGAGGTTTCAATTGACAAAATAAGATTCAATGCATATAATTTCAATGACAATGAACAAATTATTTGGTGTCCTATAAATAAAGGTGGCAGTCGCCGAAAGTATTTTGGAAATGAGGAATACATAATTAACCTTTATAACTTATGGTTAGAAGGAAGAACAAATAAATCTGTAAGAAGAGGTGACCCTGATTTCTATTTTAAAGAGGCTATAACGTGGTCTATGGTTTGCGGAACTAGTTTTTCGTTTAGGTACAGTATAAATAAATCCTTTGCCACAGCAGCTCCAGCAATTTTTTTGAATTCTAGGAATGATACTCTTTATGCTTTAGGGTTATTAAATTCTAATGTTGTTTTAACTATTTTACCTGGCATTAACCCAACAATGAATTTAGGTTCTGGAGATGTATCTAGACTGCCCTTTATTAAGAATGATAATTATATTGAGCCCATTGAAAATATCGTTTCAGGGAACATGAAAATTTCAAAAGATGAATGGAACTCAAGAGAAACTTCTTGGGATTTTGTCCAAAATGAACTCATCCGTATCAAAGCTCAAGACTTAGAAGAAACCTACGATTTATACCAACAGTATTGGAAAAACAAATTCTTTCAATTACATAAAAATGAAGAAGAACTAAATAAGCAGTTTATAGAAATTTATGGTTTACAAGACGAGCTAACACCAGATGTACCACTAGAAGATATTACCCTCTTAAAAGAAGAAACAGATATTGTAAATGGCGAATTGGTATTTGATGCTCAAGAAATCTTTTCTCAATTTATGAGTTTTGCGGTTGGTTGTATGTTTGGACGTTATTCTCTAAATAAAGAAGGTTTAATACTCGCTAACCAAGGAGAGACCTTGGAAGATTATTTAAAAAAAGTTGAGAAATCAAAAGGCGAAGTTTCCTTCCTTCCTGATGATGATAACATTATCCCAATTCTTGATGATGAATGGTTTGAGGATGATATTGTTAATCGTTTTAACGAGTTCTTAAAAGTCACTTTTGGCAAACCAAACTTTGAGAAGAACCTAGCCTTTGTAGAAGAGTGTTTAGGTAAAGACATCCGAAAATACTTTGTTCGAGATTTCTATAAAGACCATATTAAGCGGTATAAAAAGAGACCCATTTATTGGATGTTTTCTTCCCCAAAAGGGTCATTTAATGTGCTTATTTATATGCATCGTTACACACCAGATACTTTAAACCAAATCCTTAATGGATATCTCAAGGAATATCGTGAAAAGCTCAATACGCATTTAGAGCATCTGGACCACATTATAGAAACAGGAAGTTCCAGTGAGCAAACAAAAGCTTCTAAAGAAAAAGATAAACTAAGATTAGTCCTCTTAGAGCTTCAGGAATATGAAAGAGATGTTCTGTATCCACTTGCTACAGAACGCATCGCTATAGACCTAGATGATGGTGTTTTAGTTAACTATAACAAGTTTGGTAAGGCTATTACGCCTGTAGCTGGTTTAAATGATGCGAAAACCAAAAAGAAAGTGAAGGGTTTTGATTGGATTGATACAACAAAAATTATTTAATAATATATGAGATGAAGTGTTATTGTGGTGGTGATATGAGACTTGTCTTTTATGTTCCTAGAGAAAGGGATTATACATTTTTCTGGGGTTGCAGCAACTATCCGAATTGTAAAATGACAAAAGAGTATGTTCCTATAAGTCCAAAGTTGGATATTGCCAATCAGAATACCATGGATGCCTTAAAAATTTTAGATGAAGGTGGAGTTGAAGAAAAGGTTACAATAATTAATGAAATTAAAGTACAGATGATTGATATTCTTAATCATTTTATAGGTTGTACTTGGGGAGCACATTATATGACGCTTTTTAATAAGATGATTATTCCTTATTTAGATGACCCAAAAGTGTTGCAATTTGTGCTAAAGGGTCCAGTCATAAACGACAACAAAGGAAATGTTTTTAGAGGTAAAAGTGGAACGAAAATGTATGAGGAGTTATACTTTTATTTAAAGCGAGTTGAGGCTGAAAGATTTAAAGATTTTTTATCTAGTGAATTCAACCGAGCATAATTGAGTAAGGTTAAAAATATATTATTATGGCAAAAAATTGGCACATAAATGAATCATTTTTAGATAATCTGCCAAACCATAATGGTTCAATGGTTGTTAATGGTTGCCCAGGCTCTGGCAAAACATTAATGGCGCTTTGGAAGGCTAAGGAAATAGAAGAAAATAATATAGAGACCTACTATTTTATTGTTCCTAACAAAGTTCAAAAACATTATATAGATACTGGATTTGAAGAACTTGGTCTTTCACAAACACAGTTAGTTCATCATTGGGAATGGAAAAATCAATTACATCAGTCTAATGCCGATTGTATATTTGTTGATGATGCTCATCATTACACCAAAATCGAATTAAATGAATTGATTAATGCCACAGATAAATTTATCATTTTATTAGGTAATTGGATGGGGCTATCAGACGTTTGTCAAGACAATGAAAAATTTATAAATGCGGAAGAGTTAGCTAATCAATTTCAATTGAAATTAACCCATCTAGTATTAAGTTATGCACTGTCCAAAAAAGTAGCTCGTGTAGCTGACAGTGTAAATAATTTTAAAGATTTGGAGAGTCGATGCAGAAACGAAGGAGCTAATAAACCTTTTTTAGTTAAGGCTAGTAATTGGTTTCAACAATTGGATTTTATAATGGATACGATAGATGAAAGAGGTCATACAGATGTAGGTATTTTATTTCCAGACAATAAATTGGTAATGGCTGCTGATGAATATTATAAAGTTAAAAAGTTTCGAGTTGAAGCTAAATATGACATTTCACATCCAGAAAACAGTAAATATAATATTGATTTTAACAGCTCTAATCCAAAATTAATGACCTACCACAATGCGCAAGGTTTGAGATTTGAAACAGTCGTGTTGCCATACTGCTCGGAAGAACATTTTAGGAAAGAATTCTTTACAGCGCTAACAAGAACAAATGAAAACCTTTACATATTATATTCTGGAGAATTAACGCATTTTTTAAAAGATATTCCCAGCGAATTAATGGAGAAAATTGAAATTGGAGATATAGACTCAGATACGGTATTTTAAAATGACAATTAAATAATAATATTATGGCTAAAGAAGCATGGTACATTAACGAATCCGAATTAGATGATTATCAAACGCCTATTATACAAAAAAAGATGAGTAGTTCTTTTGTTGTAAAAGGTTGTGCGGGTTCAGGTAAAACAGTTCTTGCACTTTGGAAAGCAAGAGAAATAGATGATGCTGAATTAGGTAGTTATTATGTTGTGGTGTACACTAAGGCATTAAGGCAATTCATTAACGATGGTGTTGATGAGGTAGGACTTGAACAAAGCAGAGTTATGCACCATTACAGATGGAAAAATAACGGTGAGAGAACTGCTGATTACATAATAGTTGATGAGGTTCAAGATTTTACAAAGGATGAGTTAACAGAATTACAAAATTCGGCTAAAAAAGCTTTTATTCTCTTTGGTGATTCTGCACAGCAGATTTATAAAGGTTTAAAACAGAACCTTATGACCATGGAGCAAATAGCTTACCATACAAATTTACCCATGGAACAGCTCGTTTTAAATCATCGTCTGCCAAAAAAAATTGCAAGAATTGCCGAGTATGTCAACTCTACTGGAGACTCTTTAGTGAGTCGATGTACTAAAGAAGGTGCTAATAAACCATTTTTAGTTAAAGCCAGTAATTGGTCCCAACAACTGGATTTTATCATGGATACGATAGATGAAAGAGGTTACACAGATGTGGGTATATTGCTACCAGATAATAAAATGGTTAAGGCAGCTGATGAATATTACAAGGATAAGGAATTTCGAGTTGAAGCTAAATACGATATTTCATGGCCTGACAACACAAAATTTACACTCAATTTTCACAGTGAAAACCCAAAAATTTTGACCTATCATAGTGCTAAGGGTCTTCAGTTTGAAGCTGTATTTATACCTGAGTGCTCTGGTTATAACATAACGAAAAGAGATGAAAATCCGCTTTATGTTGCACTTACTAGAACGTACCAAGATTTGTTCGTTCTGCATTCTGACCCTTTAACTGATTTATTGTCAGGAATTCCAAAGTCACTTTTTGAAGTTGTTGACCTAGATGAAGAAGAAGAAGATTTACCTTTTTAAAATTATGTTATGAATACATATTATTATATACCCGTAAATAGTTTGAACTTTAATAATATACTCTCATCAGAGAGCATATCGCCAGTGTCTTTCTATGAAAAAAGGGGTTTTGGATTTAAGCGCTTTGAAAGGATTAATGCCAATCCCCTTCAAAATTCCCTTCTTGCATATAATAAAATCCCAATACTTCCCAATATTAGAAGTGACAGAGAAGAATATCCGCTTTATCTCAGTGTTCCTGAGAAGTATCTTAATGGTGATTATTCAAGAAAATCAATTAATGGAATTGATATTATTCAAATGGATAAGTCCATATATATAAATTGGATGGAGTGTTTTTTATTAACCAGAACTGAAGAAGAGAAGAAAAAATTAATAGCAAGTACCAGAAGGAGTATCGAAGTCAAAAATGTAGACAACTACATTAGTAATATTTATGTTTTGGATGATTACGAGATAGAATCTTTTGACTGGAACGAGTCTATTATTGCAGACTTTTCAGATGCTAAAAATAGTAACCAATCCGAAATTTTGAGAGACCAAAAAGTAAACAAATTTAAAGGGTTTGTTTATGCTTACGCTTCAGGAAAACTGAAAGAGCAACCTCAAGAAATGGCTGAAGGCTCTAGGTATTTCCAAGAATTCATCAATTCATACTCTGCATTATTAAATGATTTGTCAGTGCTTTCAAGAAATAATAAAGGAAAGAAAGGGAGTTTTGATTATAGCTCAGCTAATAAGGCTTTAGACCAATTAATAGATATCAAAGAACGAATTGAGATATTATTCGGGGCATACGAACAATCAGACATAGACAAGTTAATCGAGGAAAAGTTCAGCACTGAAAAAAGCATTATTGAAATTCTTAAAAAACTGCAATATCAAAAAACAAGGATAACTGTATATTCATTGATTTCTGATTTTCTCAAAGATAAAGACGACTCGTTATTTAGTATTGAAGAATTATTAGAGATTTCAATAAATAACATTAAGGATTTTTTGAAAAATTCTTCAATAGAGAGACATAAGGAGTTAAAAGATAGTTTTGATAAGTTCACCGCTCTAATTAATAAAAGAATAAGAGAGTACAGGTCAGTCGCAGCTAAAGAAAACGAATTGGACAATATTTCAATTGATATAAATTCGGACCTAACTGAGATTAAAACAAATTTAAAAGAAATAAATGAAGAAGAGAATTTAGATTATAGCCTAATTATTAATGAAGTTCTCAGTAGAATTGAACTATCAACATCGGATGAAATTGCTCAATGCAGGCTGAATATAATACAGAATGTAGCAGATTCAATTAAAAGCTCTAAAGGCGAAAATGATGACCGTGTAGATTATCTCAGAAAATTATATAAAAGTCTTACCAAGGTCGGAATAGGATTTAAAATAAATGAAATTGAAGATAATGCTTTAAAATCACTCGCATGCTTCCTATCACGTTATTCAGAAATGGAAAAACTGCAAGACTTTATGGATAGAAACAAGTTTTACCATTATGGTCTTTCTTTCGGTATTTGGGGTTCTGCATATGGATATGCAAATATTTCTAAAATACTAATGGAGTCTTTAAACGAAGATGATGAGAAACTATCTTTAGTAACAAAATACATCAACAAGACAATACTCAACCAAGAGATTGATGAAAAAGGTTTGAAAATTCATATAGAAACCTTCGGAACAAAGAAATCTATGCCCACTAAACCAAAATGGAAAATAGAAGCAGAGCGATTAAACCGAGAACAAACCAAGGAAAATTCAGTAGAAGAAGAGAGAACTTCTTATGAATCTAAACAAATTAAAGACAACACTATGCCACCCATTAATAAAGGTGAACAGTTAGATATTTTCCAAACCCCAGAACAAAGAGAGGATTTTGATGAAGAACGTCCATTCGTAGTTAACTTAAAAGTTGATAGCCCTAACTTTTCTAAAAAAGAAATTGGATTTATTGACTTGATAAAGAAAGATAATGTTTTAGGGAAAAGAGTTGATTGGATTGAATTGATTGAGTCTAGTTTCAATTTGTTTAATGAGGAATTTGAGTCAAACCCAGAAATGGGTTTAGGTAGTAAGAAGCACGAATTTGAGCGTCTTTTGGCAGAGGAAAAATATCGTCAAGATATAAAAGGTTTCGGTCCACAGAAAATAAACGAAGCCGTAAAAGTTTTTATGACTTACATCCAGTCCAATGAGTAAAATTCAAGAATCCATATCCGTAAAATTTAAGTCTAACAGAATCATATTTTGGTATGACACTAAATCAGAGTTAAAGGAAGAATTTGAGGCTCTAGAAGAAAGTGGATTTGAAAAAATTCAAGTTCAAGGCAATGAATTTGAAGTAAAATACAAAGTACATAGAAATAACCCGAACAGGAAGTATCTACTTTACATTACAGGACCGAAACCAGCGCCTGAGGATAATTGGTTGTTGGATTTAGAATTAGCACACTATACTTTCCATACTGACCAAGAAGCTATGGTTTTGCAAGAGTTAGGTTTAGGTTACCATCTCAAAGAGCTTGTAGCCGAGCATATTGAATTCTTTAAATCTAAAGAGCGAAAGACAAAACTAAAAGAACTTTTAGGTGATGGTGATGAGCATGAGGATATTAGAGGTAAAATGTTGGCTGTTGTTTTTAATACCGATTTTGTAAACCTCAACACATTTATTCAATCCCACAGTACAAACTTTATTGATGGAAATGAAAAGTTTGATAAAAACTTAGAACGCTTTAACCTAGAGAAATATTACTGGGGTAAAATTAAGCACCAGTTTAATTATACCTCTGAAACCCCCTCTATTTATGATTTTCTTGTCGAGGTGTTTAATAAAAACTTTGTCTATGGTTCAAAAAATGATTTGAGCAAAGAGACCAGAATCTTTTTATTGCAATGGAAAGACACCATCCAATTCAAGGAAGCATTTCAAAGGATTTCGTCTAGAGTAGCATTAGACTTAAATATAGAATCAAAACTCAGTAATGCAGAATTAGATATTATTATTAATGACAATCTATTTGAACTCTGTGACCGTAAAATAATACACAACCTGAATGAATTAATAGTTGCTGGCGAAATATCTTCAGATAAGGTTAAGAACTATATTAAAATTCGAGAAAACAAATTCTGGTTCTCAAAGTATAAACACTTCTATGATTGTGTAAATATAGCCGCTGAATTTATAGAAAATGTTAATAAATATAGCGCCACTATATATAATTCTTTTGAAGAGGGAATAGAACACTACTCTAAAGAATTATATAGAGTTGACCTTCTTTACAGGAAGTTTATTTGGAATTATAGGGAGACGAGTCAGAATAAAATAATTTCTGAGCTCGCACAAACTGTTGAGAAAGTCTATTCTAATAACTGGTTATTAAACTATAATAACAACTGGCAAAAACATGTTGATGCCACAAAGCAGTGGTCAACAACAGCTCATAACAGCCAACGTTCATTTTTTAAGAGTCATATTCAACCATTTATTGAAAAAAATCAAAGAGTCTTTGTGATTATTTCAGATGCTTTAAGATATGAAATTGGCGCAGAATTAAACAATCGTCTTAAAACAGAAAATAGGTATGAGTCAGAAATTGGAAGTATGATAGGTTCTTTACCATCGTATACTCAATTAGGCATGGCTTCTTTATTACCGCATAATAAATTATCGCTTAAGTCAAAAACGGATTCCATAATAGTGGATGGAAAATCAAGCTCAGGAATTCAAGGACGAACAAATGTTCTTCAATCCAATTCAGGGGTCAGAGCCATTGCTATAGGTGCTGATGAGTTTATGAACTTCAATTCTAGTACGACTGGTCGGGAGTTTGTAAAACAATATGACCTCATCTATATCTATCATAACAGAATAGATAAAACTGGAGATGATAAGGTATCTGAAGAAAGGGTGTTTGATGCTGTAGAAAAAGAATTAGACTATCTAACAGAACTCTTGAAAAAGATAGCAAATATGAATGGTAATAATATGATTATTACTTCGGACCATGGCTTCATTTACCAGCATAATCAATTAGATGACAGTGACTTTATTGAATCTGGGCATAGTGGAACCATTTGGAAAGAAAATAGACGGTTTATTATTGGTGAAAACCTAAAAGGAGATAATACAACTAAGGCTTTTACGGCTAAAGATTTGGGAATAGATTCAGATGCTGATATACTTATCCCTAAATCTATCAACAGGCTAAGGGTTAAAGGCGCTGGTTCAAGATTTGTTCATGGTGGAGCTACCTTACAGGAAATTGTTATTCCTGTCATAAAAGTGTCTAAAAAGCGTCAGGACACTACTTCAAAAGTTGAGGTTGATATTATTAAATCTACGGATAGAATTACAACCAATATTTTGGTAGTGGCTTTTATACAAACAGACTTAGCTACAGATAATACATTACCACGGTCACTGCGTGCAGCTATTTATGCTGAAGATGGTGAGTTATTGAGTGATATGTTTAAGTATAATTTTAATATTGTTGAAGGAAGTGAAAGACTCAGGGAAGTCAAACATCGGTTCCAATTAATGTCTAAAGCAAGTGGTAAATATAAAAATCAACGTGTAAAGTTAATTTTAGAAGAACCTGTCGAAGGTACTACCAAATGGAAACAGTACAAGGAGTACTATTACACCTTGAACATTTCATTTACCAATGATTTTGATGAATTTTAATTATGAAAGAATTAGATATAAAATTAAATGAGTATTTCGGTGGAAAGGTAGTTCGAAAGGACCTCACTAATGCTGTAAAGGGCAATGCTATAGTTCCAACATACGTTTTGGAATATCTTTTAGGGCAGTATTGTGCTACGGATGATGAGGTTACTATAGTTCTAGGCGTAGAAACTGTAAAAAGTATAATATCTCAGCATTTTGTTCATCGTGACGAAGCTCAAATAGTGAAGTCTACGGTTAGGGAAAAAGGTTCACATAGAATTATTGATAAGGTATCCGTTAGACTTAATGACCAAAAAGACCAGTATGAAGCTTCTTTTGCAAACCTTGGTCTAAAAGGAATTCCCATCAGTGATAATGTTATAAAAGAACATCAAAAATTATTATCAGGAGGTGTTTGGTGTATTCTAACGTTGGGTTATTTCTCTAGTGATGAGAAAGGAATGGTTCCTTGGCTTATTGAGAGTATTAAGCCTATACAAGTATCTAATATAGATATTAATGAATATAAGGAAGCGAGAAAAAAATTTAGCAAAGAGGAGTGGATTGATGTATTAATGCAAACCATTGGATTGAATCCTGAAGAGTTTACTTTTCGGTCTAAAATACTCCAATTAACTAGACTTGTCCCGTTTGTAGAAAACAACTATAACCTCATTGAATTAGGTCCTAAAGGAACGGGTAAGTCTCATATTTTCTCTGAAATGTCACCCCATGGTATCCTTATTTCTGGTGGTGAAGTTTCGAAGGCAAAGTTATTTGTAAATAATAGTACTGGAGAGATTGGATTGGTTGGCTATTGGGATGTTGTGGCTTATGATGAATTTGCTGGAAAAACAAAACGAACTGATAGAGGTCTTGTAGATATTATGAAAAATTACATGGCTAATAAATCATTCTCTAGAGGAACAGAAGTTTATGGTGCTTCCGCATCAATGGTTTTTGTTGGTAATACAGACCATTCTGTTCCATACATGCTAAAACACAGTGATTTATTTGATGCCTTACCGAAAGATTATTATGATACTGCATTCTTGGATAGAATGCATGGTTATTTGCCAGGGTGGGAAGTACAGAAATTAAGAAATGAAATGTTCACCAGTGACTATGGATTTATTGTGGACTATTTAGCCGAAGTACTGAAGGAATTGCGAAAAGAAGACAGGACACATGATTATTCACATTATTTTGAATTATCAGATTCTATAACGACCAGAGATAAAACATCCATAGCAAAAACTTATGCTGGGTTGTCTAAAATAATTTATCCACAAGGAGAAATAGGTAGAGAGGATGCTCAAGAATTATTAGATTTTGCAATAGAATGTCGCAAAAGAGTGAAGGAGCAACTATATAAAATGGATGAAACTTTTGAAGAAGTTGATTTTAGTTATAGCTGTAAGGATTCAGGTGAAATAATAACTATTGAAACACTAGAGGTTCTTGAGCTTGGAGAGCCTTTAAAAAAGCTTAAGGAAAATCAAGAAGATGACATTTCTGTTAAATCCATTGTTTCACGAAAAGAAACCAAAATTGAATTGCAAGAAGGTCAAAAAATCATTAGAGATAATCAGTCTGGGATATCATATGATATACTATTTGGGGCATATCTAATTGATGCATCTGAAATTAAAATAGTGGACCCTTATGTGCGGTTACCTTATCAGCTTCGAAATTTCATGGAATTAGCAAAACTAATTTCAGAGAAGAAAGACCCAGATTCTGAAGTTAAATTACATCTAGTTACAAGTAATGTAGAAGATTATGTTGAAGGTGCTAAAGACGCTTTTGAACAGATGACTTATTCTTTGGAATCATTAGGCATTATTTTCACTTATGAATTTGATGACTTTATTCATGACCGTTCTATCGTTATGGACAATGGCTGGAAGGTTGTTTTAGGGCGAGGTCTTGATATCTGGCAGAAAACAGGTGGTTGGTATGATATTAATGAATACATACAAGAGAAAAGGCTTTGTAAGGCTTGTGAGGTGACGTTTATTAAGCAAGAATTTTAAAAAAGTAATTTATGTTAGAAAGCTTTAAGAAATATTTAATTCAGCAAGGTTATAGTGAATATACTCCTTCTGGAAATCCATCCACAGTTTATGATTACATGAAGCGGGTTGAAAAAATTTGTGAAATAGAAAACATAACTGTTAAGAGAATGGCTGAAAATATTGATTTTTTCATTGAGAAATATGGTCCTACTGGTAATGAATCTGAATTTGGTAAGAAGAGTCATAACGCCTACATAAGTGCATTAAAGAAGTTTGGGGAATTTTATAATCAATAATAACTATACCACCTTGTTGAACAAAATCACACTCAAAAGCTCACTTAAATCACTTCTTGAAATTCCTAAGCAAGTTCAAAGGAGGTTTGGGGAAAATAAAAAATACCAATCAATAGTAGAATTCATTATTAAACAAAAATATGACGATGACAACTATTCTTTACCTACTATAAAAGAATTAGAGCAAATAACAGGACTTAAGCATTATCAATTGAATAAGTATTTTATTGAAATGTACAACTCAATTGTAGATGATGAGATAAATTTTGAATATAACATTGAGAAAACCGAAATATATTTTTTAATCAGTCACAATAAAACGTACTCTTCTTTTAAATGCAACAATCTATCTTATATTCCAAAAGTTGGTGATAATTTCACCCTACCTTTTTTAAGAGCCAAATTCAATTTTGATATGTTCTATGTCTATGATGTCCATCATAATTTTATCGATGATTTACATAGAATAGATATTATTTTAAAACAAGGATTATTCAATTCATTCTGGCACCATAGACTTGACGAAGCCAAGTTTAAAAATGAAATTTCTATAATGGATTTAATTAATCTCAATGAAGCTGATATAAGAGAGAAATTAGGCTATAGAAGGTATTAATTAATATCTCGGTAAGCCGTCTCAATCAGCACCCTAATTGCAGATGATGCACTACCACCGTATTTGCTTCTTTTTGCTAATTGATTTAACTTCTCCTTTAATTTTTTAGATATTCTCATTGTGAAAATTTCAGTGTTCTCTGTTGTTGGTAATTTACCCATAGTTGGTTTTCTATATAAATATGTCAAATATGAATAAACCTCAGCCATAAATTATGAATATGGTTAACGGTACCATATTGCACTAAACTAGCACCGTTTTTAAAGTATATACTATGGTTGGATTGTCGTTTTTATGCATATATGGACAGTTACATAGGGAGTGGTGTCTAAATCCAACCCAATAATTGGAAAAATTTAAAACGGGACCTCGTATCCTCTCTTATAATAGGGTTAAAAATATTCTTGTATATACAACAGGTCGGATATGTAAAAAAAATTTTTTATAAAAATTCTGAAATGTTTTTTGGTACCATCCATTATCAACAATTGTATTAATGGTAGTATGACCCAAATTGACTATTTTTCGTATAAATACCTGGTTTTCAAGTGTATTATTGTGTCAATCTAAAATAATACATCATATTTGTGATATAGCACTTAAGATTATGACACAAGGAGAAAGACAAAATTATAAATGGAGACCGAATGATAATTCATCAACAACTAGATTGAGATATGACCTTGAAGCTGAGCATTGGTATAAATCTTTCAAAAATGCTGAACTTAAGCATAAACCATCTTCAATTGGAGGGGAACTAGGTGTGATTGTAATATTACTTCAACTGTTATTCTCATTATTTGTCTTAGTGGTGTTGGGTCTAATTAAGTTTTTAAATTGGCTGACTCGTTTATGAAAAAATTATGCTGATTTTTTCATTAAAGGTTTATTTATGTAGAATTCGGAATAATCGATTCTGCATTCTATCATTTCAGTTTCGTCAACTTTTATTGTTCCTTTATAATCATCATTAAGCTCCTTTACAAAGGTTTTAAAGTTGCTCCAATATCTTTTTATAGTTGAAACATGAACATTGATTAGATGGGCTATTTTGTCTTGCGTAATTTTACCATTAGATTTAAAATCCCACTCTTCAATACATTCATATATTTTCTCTGTTGTTCTTATTGATTTTATACCACCCAATTCTTTATTCACGATTTTCATTTTTTCTTTAAAAATCATTTTATGATTTGGATTGAAAATGATTCTTCTTTCTTTATTATAGAACATCTCTAATGTAATACTCCCTTAAATTCGGACCATAAGTTAAGTTGAAAATTTTTAACTTTAAACTTATGAATATGAAACGAACGAAACGAAAATTCACAATTGCTTTTAAGACCAAGGTTGCCATTG
>NZ_JBANCF010000019.1:0-29294 GCF_038742595.1 Aequorivita flava
TATCTGTAAATGTTGCATCAAATTCAGTTCCTACTACTGTGTAGTTACATAAACCTGGATCGGTATCTCGTGTGGCGTTTGGTACGCACGTAATTACTGGATCTTCGTTGTCTTCAACGGTGATTACGGTAGTACAAGTAGCGGTTTGACCGTTGCCGTCATTCACTGTCCAAACCACTGTCGTTACTCCTTTTGGAAGCACTTCGCCAGCCATAGTAGCTGTGCCGTTATAGTCGTTGGTAATTGTGCTACTCGTACAATTATCGGTAAAAGTTGCATCAAATTCAGTTCCTACTACTGTATAACTACATACTCCCGCATCGGTATCTCTTGTGGCATTTGGTACACAAGTAATTACTGGTGCTTCATTGTCTTCAATTGTGATAACAGTTTGGCAGAAAACAACCGGATTAGTGCCATCAAACACTGCCCAAACAACCGTTGTGCTTCCTATTGGGAAAACAGCTCCTGCCAATGAAGTGGATCCGTTGTAATTGTTCCCTATGGTACCTCCACAATTATCGGTAAATGTGGCGTCAAACTCGGTACCTACCACGGTATAATTACAAACACCTGGGTCGGTATCTCTAGTTTGATTTGGCACACAAGTAATTACTGGCGATTGATTATCAACCACTGTAATATCGGTAGAACAAGTAGCAGTTTGACCGTTACCGTCATTGGCTGTCCAAACAACTGTGGTTGTGCCACTCGGGAATGCTTCGCCAGCTAGGGTTGCCGTTCCGTTATAATCATTTGTAATGGTTCCGCCAGTACAATTATCTGTAAAAGTGGCGTCAAACTCTGTTCCTACAACAGTATAACTACATACGCCAGGATCGGTATTTCTTGAGTCGTTTGCAACGCAAGTGATTACAGGAGCTTCGTTGTCTTCAACGGTAACAACTGCTATACAAGAATCTGTATTCCCGGTACTATCGGTTACCGTAAGCGTTACATTATTTGGCCCAATATTGCTGCAATCAAAAGATGAAATATCAATTGATAATGTTACGGGACCGTCAGGGTCGCTCGAGCCCCCATCAACTTGTGAAGCCGTAATGGATACATTCCCTGTACCGTCTAACTGCACTGTTATGTCTTGACATACGGCAGTTGGCATAGAATCGGCAACTAAAACCACATCGTTACCATCGCCCCCATCATATCTCACAATTATACTTTGACTGTTGAAAGTAATACCTGTTCCGTTTAGCAAGCCATTAAATTCACCCACAACGGGATCTACTCCATCGTTATCTATAATAATAAGAGTATTACCCTGCGGAATAGTGCCAGCAAAATTATCAATTAAACTTAATATTGCATCGGTTATATCTACGACGCCATTTACAACAATTTGATCGAATTCTGTACCTGGGGTATTAATATCATCAATTTCTATTTCAATCGAATCGCCAGAACCAATGGCTAAATTACCATTAATAATGGCTTGTCCGGGAGATTGACCTGGCGCAAAAACACCATTAATAGTACTAATTGCTGCGTCAAAAATTGCATATCCTGGCAGGCCAGCAGGAGTATTAAGTTTTCCCACATTTGCCGTTGCCGTAATATTGCCCGAAGTTGTAATTGGGGTTGTAAGAGCAGCAATATCGATAGCCGGGGTAGTAGCCCCACTACTTGTTCCATTAAATTGAATAGAACCACCGTTACTAGTAATAGCAGTATTGCTTAGGGTGTAAATCCCCATATCATTGGATGCACCATTCCCACCAGTACCATTAATTTCTATATTACCTGAACCAGCTGCATTTATAATCGCATCTATAAAGGCTCCAAAATTATTAGAGCCCGAAGTTGCGGTTGATGTGCCGGTTACAGTGATATTTCCATTCCCAGTAATTACGCTTGTTACGGGCGAAACAATTTCTAATCCATAATTAGCACCTGAACCAGCACCGCTAGTACCATTCAAGACAATGTTTCCAGCTCCAGTAGTTGACAATGTTGCCCCATTTCGTATACTTGTGCCAACATTAAATGGCCCTGTAGAACCTGAGCTACCAATTCCAGTAAGGCTAATATTACCACCATTAGTTAATATTGACGTAGACCCACCTTCAAAATTTATACCTCGATTTTGTTGATCTCCGGCACCACCAACTCCAAAGATTGTAACATTACCTGCGCCTAAGCTCTGTAAAATAGCTCCATTGTATATACTAACTCCTTGATTAAAATTACCCGTTCCATCACCGCCAGTTCCGTTTAAAAGAATATCTCCGTTATTAGTTTCAATAAGCGTAGTTGCATCCCAGATTCTAATTCCATTATTATTACTTATACCACCTGAACCACCAGTTCCAGTTAATTGAATTGCTCCATTGGCTGTATCTTGTATAACACTTCCGTTTAAAATAACCATTCCATCATTAAAATCAGTAGATCCATTACCTTGAGCAATCATGGTAATTCCTCCTCCAGCTGTGATAATAGAGCCATTGTTTGCCTCATACCCAAAATTATCGGAAGTACCAGTAGTTCCCGCGTTTGTGTTGATTGTAATTGATCCAGACCCAGTGGCCGTGATTAACGATCCACCAACATTTCTTAATCCTCTATTGGCATTTCCCGTACCATCTCCGCCAGTGGCCAATATGTTTATATTTCCATTATTGGCTCGTAGTATGCTTGCGCCGGTAAAATCGACGCCTATGTTTGCAATAGCACCTGAACCTCCAACACCGGTTAATGAAATGTCTCCATTTGCGGTATCTTCTACAACAGAATTATTCTCTAAACTAATTCCAGGATTTCCATTATTAGTTCCGGCGCCCGTACCATTCAAAGTTATTCCTCCTCCGGCAGAACGCATATTACCATTGTAAAAAACTATTCCTTTATTGGCATTGGTCCCTCCTACTGCATTTCCTGTTACGTCAATAACACCTGTTCCTGTAGCTTCTACAAGAGCACCAAATATTATTGTTACTCCTTCATTGTTGGTGGTTGCTGCATTTCCACCTGTTCCATGTAAGGTTATACCACCATCGATTGTAGTAACACGTGTTCCAGCACCTTCAAAGCGCATACCTTGATTTTGATTATTACCATCACCACCGGTACCGGTTATTGAAATTGTACCGGTGCCTGTATTTTCAACTACGCTGCCACCTCGAATATTAATTCCAACATTTAAATTTGTTGGCCCAGTACTTACACCTGTTCCTGTAAAGGCTATGTTTCCTGAGCCTGAAGTTGAAATGGTTGAAGCTCCAGTTATTACAATAGCATCTGTGTCTACTCCTGTTAATGTTCCACCGGCATTCGCATCTAACGTAACATTTCCGTCAATAGACGATACTATTGCTCCACCATCCACAAGGATATTTTGCGAAGCTGTAAACACTATTGCGCCATTTGCAGTGGTAGTTACATTGTTAGTTGCAGTAATTGTCTGCCCATTTATATCAAAATCACTCGTGCCAATATCGGTTGGATTGGTTTGGAAAAATACGTTGTCGTCTGTTCCGCCGTTAACTGTTAAATCTGCATCAAATAAGCTATCTAATCCTTCAATATTTATAATATCTGCACCTGAACCACCGCCTACTTCTGTATTGACTGTAAGGCTTGCTGTTGGATTTAAAAATGTAACACTTTCACCCAAAGAGCTATCAATAAACGAAAAATTATCTCCAGGAGTAGCATCATCACTTAAAGTTATAGTTTCGGCTCCTCCAATAAAACTAAAAACACGATTGATAGCTGAAAGATTATCTATTATCGGTTCAAGACCGGTATAAGATATTGAAGCATTTCCTGTAATATCAATATTTCCATCGTTTTCGTTTAAGAATTCGTGGGTAACGTCTGTAAAAGTACCTCCTCCGGTTAATGTTAGCGCATCACCTGTAGTTTGAGTTCCACCTTCATAATTTAATGGAACCGGAAAATTACCTGTGAAATCTACCGTTAATAAATCGTCGCCTCCTAATGTTCTTGCCAATACACTGGTTACTCCAGCATCAGGAACTGTTATAGTACTTGTACCACTTCCTGTAGCTCCTGGAATACTGCAATTTATTATTCCGCCGTTATTATCAGTGATGGTATAAACACCTCCTGAATAACTAATTGTTAAATCGTCATTTTTGTCTGTTACATCTTCAATTATTAACACACCTGCAGCTAAAGTTACATCCGTATCGAATGCGGGAAGCACTGAATATAAGCATCCTGCCATAGCAGCGGGCGTAAATTCTACTGCATCGTTGCTCGTCCAATATTGAATATCATTAAAAATTGCAGCCAACTGTGCCGGAGTTCCAGATACTGGAAGCCCTCCAGGAACCAAACTACAGTTAAATTGCCAGTTATCTACTTCCGTCTCTGGTGGTCCTGTCGCATATAGCCTAATAGCATTTACACCATTGGTTAATTGATCTGGCAATGCAGTTGTAGTGCTAGATGTGTTTGCGCCATCCCAATCTGAATCTGTAGTTGGTGCTGAATCAACATTACTATGAATTCCTGTTATAAAGATAGGAGAACTGCTTGTACCTTGATATGCAAACAATTGATCTCCAATAGAGGATAATACACTAGAAGCCATAAAGCTACCATCCAAACTGACAATATCACCAGCGCTTCTGGCTAGTGATGAATACCAAGTTGCACTTCCGTCGCCACTACCATTACACGAAATTGTATTTGGATTAGTTACACCACAATCTGTAAAGCGAATATGTGTCCCGGCAATAATATCTTTAAGAAGTATAAAAGCGAAACCGTCACCGCCATCGAGATTAAAACCTACAAAGGCTATATCTCCCGCGGCTAATATTGTAGTAGGTGGTTCATTTATTGTAACAGTTACAGTACAAGTGGCACTATTACCAGCTTCATCTGTAGCAGTTAAAATAACAGGATATACCCCCGCAGTGTACATAGTACCCGCAGTGGGTGATTGCGTGATTGCAATATTTGCAGGATCTGAAACATCGTCCGTTGCTGTTGTTATTGAAACCAAATCTGGTATGGCTGCCAACCCGTCGCTTCCAGCGGTAATTGGTGCCGGATCTATCGGGCAAGAAATAATTGGTGGAGTAGTATCTCCTCCAGCAGTCACTGTAAATGTACAGCCAGCTTCAACCGCTGGATTATATACAGTTGTATTATTACTTACCCAATTTGCTCTGTTGTGAACTATTAAACGTATATCATTAGGCGTACCTGTAATAGGACTACCTCCTGCTATTACGCAGCTAAATTGCCAGTTGTCCTGTTCGGGCACTAATCTTACAGCAGTAGTTCCAGTTGTTAATGCATCTGGTAACGCCGATGTTGAGTTAGAAGTTGAACTCCCATCCCAGTTGGCGTCATCGCCGGCAGTATCATTAAACTGCAAACCAGCAATAAACTGAGGGGAGGCAATAGAGCCTTGAATAGCAAAAAGTTGGTCGCCAATAAAACTGTAGGAGGCTGGCGCTATTGGCCCCATATCTAGGGTTACTACTGTTCCTGCGGTCATTGCAGTCCCAGAGGTCCAAGTAAACTCACCATCACCGTTATAGTTCGAAAAACCGATGCCATCATTCCAACCTCTATCGGTGAAAATAATGGTGGTTACAGCGTCTATATCTTTTAAAAGTACAAAAGCTATGGTATCGTCTGCAGCGGTTGCACCATCTACATTACTTCCAATGAATGCAATATCACCTACGGTTAAAGTTGTTTGGCCAATACCTGTTACGGTTGTAATTAGCAGGATTAATAATAAGGTAATTTTTTTCATGATTTTAAGTTTATAAATGATTTGGGGAGATAAATTATATAATGTTCTTAGCTTCTTGAAGGATAGATACCTTGCAAGGCAATGCAAAAGTTTATACCCAAAAACGGGTCCCTAACGCCAAAAGATTGACCCCCACCAGTAAAAGTACTCGGTGAAGCTCCTAAAGAAATATCGGAAGTGTCTCCAAAGGAACTAGTTCCATCTCCTGCAACATACCTTCCGTCAGGATTGTCAGAATTTCCCTCTTCCTTACCGCCAGGTGCAACAGTGTGATTATGAGAAGGCATTTGGGCAGTAGTGAGCGTGTGATTTTCTACTCCCCCTCTTTCGCCAATACGAATATCAGACAACCCTGGGCCCTGTCCGAAGTGTAACCCAGCTCTTCCTCGCAAGTCTGGAAGCGCAAATGTAGTTCGGCCATCTCCACCGTAAATTGTTCCCAGAAGGGAGAAAAGCGCTGTATTTTGTGAAATGGCCAACAATTGTCCATTACAATGTGCCCAACCACGTGGTGCGAAATTAAATCCAAATGCTTGTATTTGTCCTAAAAATGGTTCCATAATAATGTGTTAATTAGATTATATTGATAAATTAAATTGAATAGTAGTTTTAAATAATGAACTCGAATGCTTTGGGAATAATTTATCTCCTAACTGATTATTGTTTTCCCAATGTTCACCAGTAATATGTGCATTATTGGCATTGAGCAAAAGTTCGGCAAACACCAAACTTTCTGAATTAGAAACTTTAAAATAAATACGCGAGCTCTTTCCTTTTTCCTTATTTGGAAAATCCGTAATAAACTCATAGCGTCCCTCTTGGTCTGTTTTAAGCTTTGCACGATGCCTATATTTTGACGAATTCGGCGATAAATGCCAAACCTCAACCAAAGCATTACTTAAAGGAGTAACACCATCTTTTTTATAAATGGTTCCATTAACCGCAATAGTGTTTGAATTAAATATACTAGTTCGTAAATCTTTTTTCGCCTCGGAATATGGATTGTATCCATCAAAAGGACTTTCAGAAGGTGTGAATGCACTTGCTACAGTAGGAGTTAAAACTGCC
Organism: Aequorivita flava; assembly: GCF_038742595.1. Taxonomy (NCBI): domain Bacteria; kingdom Pseudomonadati; phylum Bacteroidota; class Flavobacteriia; order Flavobacteriales; family Flavobacteriaceae; genus Aequorivita; species Aequorivita flava. Next base: position 6,830 of record NZ_JBANCF010000019.1, read on the forward strand.
AAACCAGTTAGGGCAATAGCAGAATTTCGCATAAAGTGCCTTCGCGAAGTAGTTTTTTTCATTATTTTATTGTTTGGTTAGTCAGGAAGTAAAATTAACTAAATATATATGTTAAAATTTTCCGTAAAATGAATCTTAATCATCTTTATTCTGCAAGTTATTTAAATTGTTTTAATATATCATACGTAGCAGCACGTATTTTTTAACTTTCTTTTGTGAAATACCGACAAAAATTCTATATAATTCCTTAAATATCTACAGAAATTGCAAGTTCCAAGTAGATGTTTAATTTGATACCTTTGAAAAGTAGTTTGATTGAAAATATGACACCCGAAAAAAATCTTAAAGAACGAATTAAAGAGCTTACCTGCCTCTACGAAGTTTCTTCCATAATTGTGAATAACGACTTTAGAGAGCTCGATAAAACACTCTATTCCATCGCCTTAAGCCTACGAAAGGCATTGCAGTATAATAAGTATGCCACCGTTGAAATTATTTCAGAACCCTATCATCTAATTTCTTCTACAATTTCGAAAAAAACAGTGCTGATTGAAAATAACATCAATGTATTTAACGAGCCAAAAGGTTTTATAAAAATTCATTATCCGGCCGATAGGTTTGCAAAAAAAGATTTTTTAACCGAAGAAAAAAAATTGTTGCAAACGGTCGCAATTCACGTTGGCGATCTCTTAGAACGTGTTTCCATACGAGAAAATGAAGCGGTTTTAAAACGAAAAATGGAGCACGCCGACCGTTTAAGCATTTTGGGCGAAATTACCGCCGGAATAGCACACGAGCTAAACACGCCCCTGGCAAATATTCTCGGCTTTGCCGAACTTTTAAAAAGCAAAGAACCCGAAACTACCCAAACCAGCCAAGACTTAGATAAAATTATTAATAGTGCCATATTTTCGCGCGAAGTAGTAAAAAAACTCATGTTCTTCGCTTGCGAAATGCCGCAAAATCTAGGACTAACAAACATAGTTCCCGTAATTAACGATGCCCTAAATTTACTGGACCCTACCTTTAAAAAAAACAACGTTCATTATAAGGTTACCCTGCCAAAAGCCGAAGTATTATTAAAAGCCGATACCATTCAATTGACGCAAGTAATCTTCAATTTAGTGTTAAATGCCATTTATTTTTCACCAGAAAATGGTTTAATCAAAATAGAGCTAGAAGAAGTAAAAGACAAGGTAATCCTTAAAATTTCGGACGAAGGTCCCGGCATTTTAACCGAAAATGTGCAGAAAATATTTCAACCTTTTTTTACTACCAAAACCGTGGGAGATGGTTCCGGATTAGGCCTAAGTGTTGTACACGGTATAATTAGAAGCCATCGCGGAACTATAGATTATTTGCCAAATAAGCCTACAGGAGCCATTTTTATTATTACTTTTTCAAAACAATAACACCCATGCTTCAAAAGGAAAACATATTAATAGTAGATGACGACATCAATATTTTAGAGTTAATTCAGCGGCATTTACAGTCGCTAGATTATCACACATATAAAGCAGTTTCGGTTAAAGAAGCCGTTGCCATCCTGCGCGATACCGAGATAGACCTGCTGATAACCGACCTAAAAATGCCCGAGGTGGACGGTTTTCAACTTATTCAATTTGCTTCAGAACATTATCCAAACATGCCCAAATTAGTGGTGACGGGCTATCCTTCGGTACAAGACGCGCTGTCCGCCATTAAATCCGGGGCAGTAGATTATTTAGTAAAACCATTTACAAAAGAAGAATTAAAGAACAGTGTTTTAAAATCGCTTTCTACAAGATCGCAGAAAAAAATTTCGACCGAAAAATTAGATTCTAAAAATTACAACGAAATTATTGGCGAAAGTGAGGCTATTAAAAATGTAACACAAATAATTGATCGGGTTAAAAACAACAAAGCCACCATTTTTATCAGTGGTGAAAGCGGCACCGGAAAAGAACTCGTAGCCAGATCCATACATTATAATGGCAAGTTTTCACGCGAACCGTTTATTGCGGTTAATTGCGGCGGAATTCCAGAAAATCTTTTAGAGTCAGAATTATTCGGGTATGTAAAAGGCGCCTTTACGGGCGCTAACGATAACCGCGAAGGTTTTTTTCAGGCCGCAGATGGAGGAACTATTTTTTTAGATGAAATAGGAAATGCGCCACTTTCTGTACAATCCAGGCTTTTGCGAGTTTTACAAGAAAAGGAAGTGATGAAGGTAGGAGAACGAAAAACGGAAAAAATTGATGTACGCGTAATTGCAGCAACAAACAGCAATTTAAAAGAAATGATTGCCAAGGAAACGTTTCGCGAAGATCTATTTTATCGGTTAACCGTTGTAGAAATAAATGTTCCCCCGCTTCGAGAAAGGAAAGAAGATATTCCGTTGTTGGCAGATAAATTTCTATTTAAATACGGCAACGAGTATAAAGACCGCTACATTGCTATAGATTCTGATGCCAAAGCCCTGCTGCAACGTTACGATTGGCCCGGCAACATTCGCGAATTAGAGAATGTAATACAACGGGCCGTAATTATGTGCGACCGTACCATAGGTGTAAACGATCTGCCCGAAACACTAAAATATCAAATAGATTTTCCCGAAGACGGTTTACTGCCTTTAAAAGAAATGGAGAAAAAATATATAGAAAAGGTACTTGCAGCAACAGAAAACAACCAAACCAAAGCTGCCGAAATCCTCAACATAGACCGAAAGACCCTCCGTGGAAAAATTAAAGAATAACGCATTCGCGTTTTTTAGAATACTTTTCAGCTATAATTTAAACTTTCAAATCAATAAATGTGGGTAGAATCTCCCCAATAGGGGAAATATTCCCCTATCTCTACAAATAGCCTTCCTGTTTCAAATACACATAACTAACTGATTTTAAGCTAGTTCATTATGTTTTGTCCAGAATTTTAATTTATTGGCACACCCCTTGCCAATAGGAAAGTCACAAATAATAAAAGAAATATGATTTCTAATTCTACAAATCCTTGCCGTGAATGTGCACACGTTTCTTATTGTGTTTTAACACATAATAAAAATGCCGTATTTTCGTGTAGCGATTTTGAAGAATTGCAGCAGCAAGTGCCAAAGCCGCTTTTAAAAATAAAACAAACAGAACCCGAATTGGCAACTATTTAAAATTATTATTAAAATGATAAAAACACAAACCGTGGAAAAACCGCAACCTGTAAAAAAAGGAATGTTAGACAATGTGCTGGAGCAATTCAACCATGCCGCTGACAAAATAGAATTGAACCCAAACGTTCGTAAAATTCTTAGCATTACAAACACTGAAATAATTATTCACTTTCCAGTTCGAATGGACAATGGCGATGTAGAGGTTTTTACAGGGTATCGTGTGCAGCATAACAATGCCCTCGGACCCTATAAAGGCGGGCTTCGCTATCACCCTACGGTAGATATTGACGCTGCCCGTGCCTTGGCAATGTGGATGACCTGGAAAACATCCTTGGCAGGTTTGCCTTATGGAGGCGCCAAAGGAGGAATCCAAATAGATCCTTCTAAATATTCAAAAGGCGAATTGGAACGTATTACGCGTAGATTTACATATGCTTTAGGTGAAAATATTGGCCCTGAGCACGATATTCCCGCTCCCGATGTAAATACCAACGACCAAACCATGGCTTGGATCGCAGATACCTATATGAGCACCAAAAGCACAAGCGAACGTTCTAAAAACCAGCATGTTGTTACAGGAAAACCTGTAGGAAGTGGCGGTTTGGAAGGTCGTGACCGTGCTACCGGATACGGTGTATTTTTGACCATTAAATTTTGGGCCGAAAAAAATAACGAAAGTCTAAAAGGAAAAACTTTTATCGTACAAGGTTTTGGTAACGTAGGTTATTGGGCTGCACATTTCTTAGAAAATGAAGGCGCAAAACTCGTTGGAGTACAGGATGCTTTCGGAAGCCTTCAAAATAAGGAAGGTATAAAAGTTGAAGATCTTTTTAACTACGGAAAAGCAAACAAAGGCAGTATCGTAGGTTTCCCTGAAGCCTCAGAATTAGACAGTAAAAATTTCTTTGGTCTAGATTGCGACATCTGTATTCCTGCAGCATTGGGCAACCAAATTACAAAACACAACGCGCGTTCATTAAAAGCTACTTTAGTGGCCGAAGGTGCAAATGGCCCAACAGATGTTGAAGGCGAAAAAATACTGATTGAGCGCGGTATTACCATCATTCCAGACATTATGTGTAACTCTGGCGGTGTAATAGGAAGTTATTTTGAATGGCTCCAAAACCGTAATGGTGAGTTATGGCAGATGGATGAAATTTTAGAAAAATTGGAGAAAAAATTGCGCACCACCTTTAAAAAGGTTACCGCCTACTCCGAAGAAAACGACGTAGATATGCGTACGGCTGCATTTAGTATTGCCATAGAACGTATTGAAAAAGCATACATACTTAGAGGTATTTTCCCATAATTAATTAAAAAACCCATAAAGATGGAGCTTCTAAATAAAATTGCCCACTGCGGCAAGGACGCTCCATCTTTTTAATAATGATCCTATAACCATGAAATATGGAAATTTAATATTAGAGAAGAAGGAGTTCGTCTTCTTAAAGCGTTTACTAAACGTTACGAGCTATTATAAAGACGAAAACACCAAGGTTTCTCTTAAAAAATTAAGCGGAGAGCTTACAAGTGCAATTATCTATGATCATGATGAAATGCCAGAAGATGTAATTCGCTTTAATAGTAGAGTTACCGTGCAATCCGGAACCTGGCAAACAGAATTTCAATTGGTTATACCCACTGAACGCGATATTGCAGCCAATAAAATTTCTATTTTGGCTCCCATGGGGTCTGCCGTTATGGGATATGCCCAAGGCGATTCAGTAATTTGGAATTTCCCAAATGGCACAAAAGAGCTTAAAATAACAAGTGTTAAGCAAGCCGAACGACCTATTGATATAGACGTGCTATCATAACATTTTTAAATTTAATTTAACATTATGCAAATTTACGATCACGATTCACCAGAAGCCATAGCCTTTAAAAACAATTTTATTGAATTGGACAACTGGATTGAGCATCTCAGATATATCGAGAAAGAGATAAGCAACCTGTTAAATCTAGGTACAAAAGAACTTTCGGGTGCATTTAAATCGCAAACAGTACTCGATAAATTAAAGCTAGAAAAAGAAGTGAATACGGCTGCTATAGACGCCTTTTTAAATTATAAAGAAGGATTGCCAAAAGCTGCAGAATGCGAAGATGTAGATTGCGACATGTTTTATGTTGCCGAACACGAAAAATTTAGAAAAACATATTCTGCCCACCTTAAGCGATATAGAGACGTTAAAGAGGAATATTTCAACGTTCTGAGTAAATAATAATTTTAAAGTAAAAAATTTAATAATAATATATGAGCGAACAGCCGCAGCCCAAAACAATAGGAATCCTTAAAACCCCAAACGATCCGCGGGTTTGTTTGTTGCCCAAAGAAGTTAAACGACTTACCGGGGAGTTAAAGCTCAATATACTTTTTGAGTCAGGGCTCGGCAGTTCGCTAGAAATTGAAGACGACGCATACGTGCAGGCCGGTGCATCCTGCCAATCTCGCGAATCAATTTTTAAAAATTCGGATACCATTGTATCCATAAGTCATACTTTTAGCGAAGTGGAAATGAAGGGGGGTTGTTGCTTCATTGGTATTTTCAACCCCCTCTTTCATGATTCAAAATTCGCTATTTATAAAGAAAAAAACGCTACGGTTTATAGTTTAGATCTTCTGCCACGAACTACTTTAGCGCAATCTATGGACGTGCTCTCCTCCATGGCCTCATTGGCCGGTTACCGAGCCGTTATTAAAGCTTCAGAAATTTATAATGGTGTTTTTCCTATGTTTACAACAGCGGCAGGAACCCTTACACCTGCTAAAATTTTAGTGCTCGGCGCTGGAGTTGCAGGGTTGCAAGCCATTGCCACAGCGCGTCGTTTGGGTGCTGTAGTTGAAGCCTTTGACGTTCGTAAATCTGCTGGTGAAGAAGTTCGGAGCCTAGGCGCAACGTTTATTGAAGTAGAAGGTTATACCGAATCCTCAACCGCAGGTGGGTATGCCGTAGAGCAAAGCGAAGAATATCAAAAAAAGCAAAAGGAATTAATTCACAATCATATTCTGTCTGCCAATATTGTTATTAGTACGGCAAATATTCCTGGAAGAAAAGCGCCTTTACTTATTGAAACACGCTCGGTAGAAGCTATGCAGCCAGGTAGTGTAATTGTAGATTTAGCAGCCGAACAGGGCGGAAATTGCGAACTTTCAAAAAACAAAGAAAGTATAAAACACAAAGGCGTTACCATTCTCGGAAACTCAAGTCTTTCTGCCGAAATTCCTGCGGCAGCATCAAAATTGCTTTCAAATAACTATTTCTCGTTTCTGAAATACAAACAGAAAGCCGAGAGCGTAGAAAACGATCCGTTATTATCCGCTTCGCAAATACTAAACAAAGGCGAATGGACACACCCACATTTCACCAAACAACTACAAACAGTTTAAGTATGGATTTTATAAATCAACACATTCAAGAAATTTATTTTGTTATTTTCTGTGTCTTTATTGGTATAGAAGTTATTGCAAATGTTCCCGCCATCTTGCACACCCCTCTAATGAGTGGTGCAAACGCTATTAGTGGAGTTATTTTGGTAGGAGCTATTATTGTAATGCTCCGCGTGCCTGCAGACGATTACCTAAACCTGACCTTAGGTGGAATTGCAGTTTTTCTCGGCACCCTTAATATTTCAGGTGGATTTTTTGTTACTGGGCGAATGCTTAAAATGTTCAATCCAAAAAAATAATTCCTCATCTAATTAATTCAATTATAAAGACGTAAAACATTCGGTTTCCAGCAACTAAAATTTGTATTTTGTTTTACGTCTTTTCTTTTATCATATTTTTTCTAAGAATAATTTCAGAATAAAAAAGCCATGCACGCAATCATCGAAATAGGTTATTTAATTGCCACGCTTTCCTTTTTGGGGGGATTAAAATTTATGAGTTCTCCGAAAAATGCAAAAACGGGAAACGCCATAGCTGCAATGGGAATGGTACTTGCCGTGGTACTAACCTTTATTGCCGCGCTAACAGCTGTTGTTCCGTATACTAACTTGGTAATTATGTGTTTGGCAATTGCCGTGGGAACCGTAATTGGCAAAAGGCTTTCAGACAAAGTTGAAATGACCGGCATGCCGCAATTAGTGTCGTTGTTTAATGCTACAGGGGGTGGATGTGCGATGCTTTTAGGATTGGTAGAAGCCAATCAGATGGATGTTTCAACAGCCATTTTAGGAAATAAAATATTACTTATCGCAGGTTTAATTACTGGCGCAGTAGCGTTAACTGGAAGTATAATTGCAGAACGGAAATTAGCCGGCAAAGTAAAAGATAGACGCACTAAAGCCGTAATTTTTTCGGCGCGTATACTTTTAGGGTCAATGTTACTATTGCCCGTACTTTATTTTATTGGCATTATACCCATTGGCTTTACCGCTTTTATGTATATTTTGGCAGCCGTAGCAATGGTTTACGGTGTGCTTTTCGTACTGCCAATTGGCGGCGCAGATATGCCAGTTGTAATTTCACTTTTAAATAGTATTACAGGTATTGCCACTGCATTTGCAGGTTTTGTTTACGGAAATAAGGTAATGATAGCTGGTGGTATTTTTGTGGGTGCGGCCGGTATTTTGCTCACACTTTTAATGTGTAAAGCAATGAACCGTTCCTTGTTAAAAGTACTTGCCGGAACGTTTAAAAAGAGTACAAATGGCGCGGTGGAAGAAGAGCAAGAAATAAAAGAAATAAGTATTTCTGAAACAGCCATGTCTCTATCATTTGCCCAAAAAGTGGCAATAATTCCCGGATATGGGCTTGCTGTTGCTCAAGCACAACATATGTGTGGGCAATTACAACTGCTTTTAGAGAAACGCAATACGCAAGTAGATTATATTATCCATCCCGTTGCAGGCCGAATGCCTGGGCATATGAACGTGTTACTGGCTGAAGCCAATGTAGCCTACTCACACTTAAAGGAAATGGACGAAGGCAATGAAAATATGGCTCAATACGATACTGTTTTGGTAATAGGAGCCAATGATGTTGTTAATCCAGCTGCCGAAAATAATCCCGACAGCCCAGTGTACGGAATGCCTATTATTAGAGCCCACGAAAGCAAACAGGTAATTGTAATGAAACGCAGTATGGGCAAAGGGTATGCGGGTGTACAAAACGATCTTTTTGGCTTAGACAATTGTAGCATTCTTTTTGGCGATGCAAAGGTTTCTTTACAGGAAATTTTAAATCAGTTAAAGTTAATTTAAACAACTTCACTCTTAAAAGGCCAATATTGCAAAAATTGCGGCTACAGAAATAAAAACCCACAACGACACGCCAAGTATCATTGGTTTAAAACCGGCAGTTTTAATTTTATCTACCGAAAGACCGGCGCCTATTAAGAAAAGAGTAAGCACCAATAATGACTTTGAAATACTCGTGATTCCGTTGGTTAAAATTTCGGGAATTGGCAAATAACTGTTCATAATAATAGCCAGAATAAACAGGAAGATAAAGTAAGGGATTTTTACACTTTTCCCTTTTCCCTTAAATAAAAATACCGAAAGAATTGACAGGGGAATAATCCACAACGCCCTTGCCAGCTTTACGGTAGTAGCTACTTTTAGGGCCTCTTCCCCAAAAGTATATGCAGCACCCACAACCGAGCTAGTATCGTGAATGGCAATAGCACACCACAATCCGAACTCGTGCTGGCTAAGCCCAAGCAAATGTCCCAAGGGCGGAAAAACAATTAGCGCAATAGAGTTTAATAGAAAAATAACGCCAAGGGAAATAGAAATATCTTTTTCCGAAGCATTTATTACGGGCGCAACCGCCGCAATTGCACTTCCACCACAAATGGCGGTTCCAGAGCTAATAAGATGGCTCCCTTTTCTATCCATTTTTAATAGTTTTCCTATAAAGTAGCCTAAGATTAATGTTGCCGCTATTGAGAAAATGGTTAGTATAAATCCTTCTTTTCCGGCATTAACAGTTTCAACCAAATTCATTCCAAATCCGAGACCAACTACGGCAATTTTTAAAAGCCAATTAACTGCTTTGCTATTGAGCGCCAAAAATGGATGGCCCAAAAAATATGAAAAGAGAAATCCACCTACTAATGCTACCGGACTGCTTACATATCCCAAAACGCAGAGTACCATTACAATTATAAAAACTACTTTTATGATTGTACTTTTATCGTTCTGGCTATTTTTCATCGTGATGTGTTTTAATTTTACACTGCAAATTTCCGATGTTTTAACGTATATTTTTCATTCCAATTTGTTATGCGCTATTCCATTAAGTTATAATGGGTGATAAAGAAATTTTTTAAACGTTCGGCAGTTTTATCGTAATCTCCGTGAAGACTAACAAACTGAAATGTGCGCTCAATACGCAAGGCTTTAACGTCAACAATTTTAAAACTGTGGTTTTTAAGTTCTTTGGCTATGGAATGTATTGAAAGAAACGCATACGCATTAGACGATTGTAGATAATTTTTTATGCTTTCTGTACTTCCCAGCTGTATTTGGATGTTCATTTTTTGAAAACGTAACCCTTTTTCTTTTAAAGCATTTTCAATAATATTTAAAGTGCCTGAACCCGATTCGCGAATTACTATGGGCAATCTAGCTAGTTCCTCCAAGCTTATATCATCACTTTTTAAATTTGTATTCGCAATGCGGGTGGCGAGCACAATTTCATCTTTTATAAAAGCCTCGTAATGTAATGTTGGATTATGGGTGGTTCCTTCGGAAAGACCGAGGTCGGTCTTTTTTTGAAGCACTAATGCTTCTATCCTTTCTGAATTTTGGTTTATAAGGCTTATGGCCGTATGCGGATAAACCGACTTAAATTTCGATAATAATGAAGGTAAAATATATTGCGCAATAGTAGTGCTGGCTGCAAGGCTTATTTTTTTCGGAAGTTCTTTTTGACTATCTATAAGTTCTTGCTCCAATTTGATGTACAGCTCAATTATTTTTGAAGCATAATCTAATAATATTTCACCATCTGCAGTAAGTGTTATTGAATTTCCATGACGATTAAACAGGGGTTTACCGTATTGTTTTTCAAGCTCATTAATATGTTTTGTAACAGCGGGCTGCGATATAAATAGCAATTTTGAAGCTTTTGTAAAACTCAATTGCTCTGCCACCATTTTAAATACTTTCAGCCTAAAATCCATGGTTAATTATTATGCAGTTTTACTATAAATCTATTTGGTAAATTCAGTAATTAAACTTCTAAACTATAAAACATCAATTGTTTTCTGCGCTATTTTTAAAAATATTTTCATCTTTAAAAACAAGCGTTCTATGCGGATATGCTAGATCTATTCCTTCGGCTTCAAAGCGTTTTTTAACACTTTCTAAAATATCGCATCGCATGTTAAAGGCATCGTCATAATTTCGTGCCCAACACCAAGCGCGCACCGTAATTGTAGAATCATTGATAGATACCAGCGCCGTTCGCACCACATCACTGCCATTTAAGATATCTACAGCCGAACGGTTATCTATTATAAGCGGATGTGCTTCACAAACTTGTTTCATAATTTGCTTCGCCAATAGAATGTTGCTTTCATACGAAATTTGAAACTCAATTCGCTCGCAAATTTTTACATCGCCAAGATTATAATTAATTAGTTTTTCTTTATTGATAATTGCATTTGGAACAACAATCATTTTATTTTCAAAATTGCGAATAATTGTATGTCTTAAGGTAATATCTACCACAGTGCCAACCATATCGTCAGAAAGTTTTATAATGTCGCCAATTTTGAAGGGTTTAAAGGAAATTATAAAAACCCCGCCCACTAAGTTAGCCAAGGCCTCCTGCGATGCCACTCCAGCAATTAAAGCAATAACTCCAGCGCCGCCAAGTGCTGTTTGCGCCACACCCTTTAACGATGGGAACGCGAGAAGCGCTATTAATACACCTACCGTATATACAGCAAAAACGGCTATATAACGCAAAAATTTAAAAGCGGTAGGATCTTCATTAGCGAGTATTTTTCGCTTTATGCTTTTTCTGAACCAAATGTTTACGGAAGAAGCAATAACAATAGTAATTACCGCCACTATTCCCAAATACACGAACACTTGGAATTCGTGTTTTAGTTTTTCATAAGCATCTGTAAAAAATAAAAAGATAAGGCCCATAATTCCCATGACAAGCCAAAGTGAATTTAATATTCGTTTTATTAAATTTATTGCAGCTGGCTCAGTTCCTTCCGTTCGTTTCAACCCTCGTTGAACCATTACTTTATGAATAATATTTGTAATAAACGTTAGCGCCACAACCCCTACTAATATTAGAACGGAGTATAGCAGTTCCGTTTTGTATGTTTCAAAAAAATCTATCATAAAACATTTATTAGTGTAAGCTTAATTTCTTTTTATTGCGTTTCCGCTTTTATATTTTCTTCTTTTCACGAATTAAATATATTCCCCACAAGATAAGTAATCCGCCGATTACATACCATAAACTAAATTTTTCTCCATCTAATAATCCCCAAACCACTGCTACCAACGGCAATAAATAAGTTACTGTACTCGCAAAAACAGGCGATGTATTCTGAATTAATTTATAGTACAGAATTATTGCAATCGTAGTTCCCAAAATCGTCAAAATACTCAGATAACCTAATGCTTCCCATGTTTCAGTATTTGGCTGAAAATCGGAAAAAAAGCCACTAAAAATTAATATTAATAACGACGGAACCATCCAAATTGTAAAAACGGCACCCGAAAGTTTCATTGAAGGAATATGCTGTAATTTGGCTTTTATAATAAGTGCTGCTACGGCATAGCAAGCTGTTGCCAATACTACTAAAAGCGCGTAGCCAAGTTTTGATTCTTCGGAAGTTGTTTCGGAAAAATACATTAATATACCTGCGCCGACAAACCCAATTAGCGCCCCCAAAATTTGAAGCCATTTACTTTTAATTCCAAATAGGAAAAACCCAAAGACCAATACAAAAACTGGTACCAGCGAATCTAAAATTCCCGCTAGCGCACTGCTTACACGTGTTTGTGCTATTGGGAAAAGATACATCGGGATAAAGTTGCCAAAAAAACCTGTGAGTGCAATCCAAAACAACGTTTTAGAGGGCATTTTTCTAAGTGCGGGCAACCCAATGAAAGCTAATAAAATTCCTGAAATGGCAACTCGAAAAGCACCAATCTGAAAGGGTGAAAAAACTAGTAGTGATTTTTTTATCAGTATAAAAGAACTGCCCCAAGTAACCGCAATAATAATAAGTAAGAACCACTTATTATCTATAATTTTTCCCATTCCCAATTAATTTTTTCTACTGAAAAATAAAGGTGCAAATTTATGGGTTTTATTTCTCGAACCGCTGTCAAAAAACTTTTATTCTCGTGCTAAAAAAATTATTCATAAGAACTAAAATGCCAGACTGCTTTTAGAAAAAAATGCTTTCCTATGGCAATCTGGCAACAATAAATTTGTTTATTGCGTTCGCTTCATAAGTAGCAAACAAATTTTGTAATAGTGGTTTTACAGTTAATGCAATATTATCCCTTTAAGGCTATTTCTATAGTGTGATCTGCATCTAAATAAAATTGGCAATCCTCAAATTTAGGTGCCGAAAACTTTGGATGAAAATTGTTTGAAAATCCATAGGGCTCCTTAGGAATACCCATGAAATTTCGATTAAAATCGCCGTCTGAATTTTCGTCATGGTACATAGAAACAGCATAATTTCCTGAAGGCAAATCTTTAAATACTACAGTCTGAGCATTTGCTTTTACTTTAACCGAAATAGTTTTTAGCGCTTGACCTTCTTCTAAAAATCGCTCATCAGAATTAAATATTGCTACTTCTAAAGTTCCTTCAACGTTTTCAATATTGGTAATATGAATCGTTAAAGTGTTGGTTTCATTAATGGTACCAATAAAGAATACATAAAAATAAAGTAATAAATACGTCACAGAATAAAGTTTTAATTAATCTTTATGTTTTAGTTGAAATAAACCGCTTCAAATACCGCCAAGGGTGCTCTGCGACCTACATTAAGCGACAGCACATCATCCTGAATAGTGAAGTTATCTGCCAGCTCAAACACTTTTAAAAATTCGGCTTCATTTATATCTAAATCTGGACAAGCCATCATTGTAGTTGCCATTTGCGAAAACTGAATCCGATTACCTTCTTGCAAGGTATAGTTTCCCGAAAAGGTATTGCAACCGGCAAATCCAACTACTTTATTATCGTCGGTTTTCAGCATAAAGTAAATTTCCTTTTCCTGGTTTTTAGCCATTTTTACTTCCTGCCCTTCCAATGTTTTTAATTTCCAGTATTTTTCAGTTATTGGTTCCGTTTCCGTTGCTTTTTTAAATACGGCCAGTGGAGCTCTTTTTCCAACGTTTAGCGAAAGTTTGTCGCCAGAAATACTATAGTTATCGGCTAGATTAAATACTTCCAGTAAATCGGCTTCGTTAAAAGCAAGGGTTAAACATGCCATTTTTGTTGCTCCCAAAGACGAAAAACTAATTCTATTGCCGGCTTCCAAGCTATAATTTCCAAAAAAACTATTGCAGCCTGAAAAACCATTAATTCTATTTTCTTTGTCGTTTAGCTTAAAACCTATTGGGTTGCCATATTTAAAAGCATCAATTTTCTCGCCTCCAAGCGTTTCTAGTACCCAATGCGTTTCTGTAATTGTATTTTCTGAAGTGGATTCTGTTGTATTGATCATTGCATTGTTTTGGGTTGTACCGCAACTAAATAAGCTAAAGGATGCGAGCACAATTGCTAAAAATTGAAATTTCATATTTTTTCTTTTTATTATTAAAGTTCGTCTTTATCGTTACCGAAGTATTTTCATTGCAATCTACTATTTATGCGTTAGAATAAATCCCACTGAAAAGCTAAATTAAAGTGAAGGATTTATTAATACAGCGAAGATTTACATAAAGCGTACCGTAATTTTAAAAAGATTGAATACTTTAATTTTTTAGGAATTATTTACAAAGCACGGCGTGTACGAACGTTGGTAAAAGACCTTTAATTATTGGCTTGGTTCCGATCTGCACTTTGTTTTTCAATTCGTTTATTTTCTTTTGCCACATATTCTTTATGGGCCATAGATGCCACAAAATCCCTTTTTCGGGAATACAAATTTTTTATCACCTCAGCCTTGCCATAAATAGTTAACACATCGCGGGGTAATATTTCAAAACTCCCCGTTGGCGACCCAATATAATCGCAATCGGCTCGATAAATTCCTAAAACCGTTATGCCTTCATGCCTTAAATCCAGTTCCATGAGCGTTTTATTTGCCATCCAACTGTCTTCGGCAACTTTGCGTTCACTAATTTTATAATCGTCTTTTAAGTGAAGTACTGCTGCGTAATCGAGTATATCTAAATCGGTGTATTTTTTTAGCATTCTATTTATAATCTTTGAAAGAACTCGATCTACCCATTCGCTTTAATGGCCCACCAAATAAGGCTTAACCCCAAAACAACAATTGCCAACCCATATAATTTTGAAGTTAATGTATCGGGTAAGACAAAAGTTAATATAAGAGACGACATAACTGTAACAATTCCCGCATTACCAATTAACATTAAATTGAAAATGATTTTTCTACGAACAGGATGGTTCATAATTTTTTCGGATTCTGAAGTGGTAAATCCCGCGCCAGTATAAGCCGAACGCGCTTGAAACCGCGCGCTTTGAGTAGAAAGACCCGTGTGGATTAATGCAATAGTTGCAATTTTTGTAATTAAAGCTGAAAGGGCCACGACCAAAAATAATGTTATTGCTGCAATCATATAGTTTCAAAATTAAGAAGAAATAGGCGCCCTCAGCAATTCTTTATAAAAATATTAATGTAAAGTTTTTTAAGGTATCGGTTTAAATATATCGCAAATTTTTAAAAAGTAGAAGTGATTTTAGACCTGATATTATAATTAACACTACAAAAATTTATAACTTGAACGCGCTAATAAATTTTAAATTTCAACACATTAAAATAGAAGTATGAAAACCTTTTTTCAAAAAACCATTGCCTTAACCGTTATGTTTTTCGGCATTACTTCACTCATAAATGCACAGGCACTTAGTAGCTCGCAAATTGACAGTTTGGTACAAAAAACCATGAAAACGTTTGATGTTCCCGGAATGGCGGTTGCTGTTATAAAGGATGGAAAAATATATCATAAAAATACCTACGGCGTGCGTTCGTTAAAAACCAATGCCGAAGTAAACGAAAACACTCTTTTTGGCGTGGCATCAAATACAAAAGCTTTTACCACCGCCGCCTTGGGAAAACTAGTTGATGCGGAAAAACTTTCATGGGACACCAAAGTAACCGATATTATTCCTGAGTTTAAATTGTACGACGCATATGTAACCGACCAATTTACCGTTCGCGATCTTGTAACCCACCGCAGCGGGCTAGGTTTGGGCGCTGGAGACTTAATGGTTTTTCCAGCTTCAAACACAACTACGAAAGATGAAATGATTCATAATTTGCGGTATTTAAAGCCAGTTTCTTCCTTTAGAAGCAAATACGATTATGACAACTTACTGTATATTGTAGCTGGCGAAATAGTTGCAAGAATTTCTGGAAAAGGTTATGACGACTATATTTCTGAAAACTTTTTTAAACCCTTGAAAATGGAGCGTTCGTTTCTTTCAATTCCAAAAATTAAAGCAGACGACAATAGAATAGACGGCCACGCCCCGGTAAATGGAAAACTGGAATTAACAGCCGATACCTTTACGCAAATTGCTACTCCAGCGGCCGGAATCTATGCTTCAATTAACGATATGTGTACTTGGGTGCAGGCACAACTGAACGAGGGAAAATACGGCGAAGAACTTCAAAAAAGTCTTTTCAGCAAAAAAGTACACAACGAAATGTGGACGCCCCAAACTATTGTACGAGGCGGGAGAGGAGCGTATAATACACATTTTACGGCTTATGGGTTGGGTTGGTTTTTAAGTGATGTTAATGGCTACTTTCAAGTTACGCATACAGGAGGCCTACTTGGAATTGTAAGCCAAGTAACACTGCTTCCCGAATTAAATTTAGGCATAATTGTTCTTACCAACCAACAAAGTGGTGCGGCTTTTAGAGCTATTACCAACTCAATAAAAGACGGCTATTTTAATATTAAAAACAAGGATAGGATTGAGCAATATAACGAACGACGCTTGGCTGGCGAACGCAGGGAAGACAGCATTACCAAGCAAGTAGCTGCAGATATAAAAGCTTCCTTAAATAGCAAAACACCAAAACCCAGCACTAAAAACATTGTAGGCACGTATAAAGATCCGTGGTTTGGCGGCGTACAGATCAGCGACCAGAATGGTACACTACGCTTTAGCGCAGAAAAGGCATTGGATTTAAAAGGTGAAATGATTTTTTATAAAGGAACTACATACGTGGTTCGTTGGGATGATCCCGCGCTAAAAGCCGATGCTTTTTTAAATTTTACTTTTAATACTGAAGGTAAAGCAAATGGATTTACCCTCAGCGCCATTTCGCCACTTACCGATTTTAGTTATGACTATCAGGACTTGGAGTTTACCCGGATAAAATAGATTAGGACCGTTTTTTCAACTTGTGCTCGTTTCCTAAGGCGAAGTAAAGAACAGATCCAAACAGCGGAAGAAATAATACGACCAATACCCAAATTAATTTATTTTGGGATGTAAATTCATTTTGTAATATGTTTATCAAAGCCAATATAGGCAGTACAGTAATAATCAATATTACAATTATTAGTACAATCTGCCAAACGCCTATGGTGGAAAGAAATATCATTTAAATTCTCAATTAAATATTATTTAAAGCGATCTAAATAGCTAAATCATTGATTGTAAATATATAACATTTAATTATTTTCTTGCTTTTAAAATTTCCGCATTACTGCCGTCATCATAAAGATATCTAAAATTGGTGGCCTGTTTTACAGATATTCCTTAATTTCATAACACATAAAGTCGAAATTATGAAAACTACAAAAAGATTAGACAATGCTCTAACTAAACTCTATGTTGCGTTTCATGAAAATATGCTAAATCCAGAATGCTGTATGCACTGTGCAGTGGGTAATATTTGTAATAATACCGATAGCTGGAAGCACCTCAGCGACGCGCATGGATCGTTGCAATTAAATTATGTTGGTTTGGTACATGAAAAATTAGGGCGAAAATTTTACGGGTACTCTCCTTTAGAACTTTTAAATATTGAAGCAGAGTTTTTAAAGGGCTGCGGCTATACACTTCCTTTAAATTATAGAAACAGTAAGCCCAAAAATCCCACTTCAAAAGACACTTTATTAAAGGGTCTTTCGGCTGCTACCGCGTATTTGTGTAAGCTAGATAACGTACAAAACGTGATGGATTATTCTTCATTATTTATTACGGAAAAGCCAAATACTATAAGCAAACAGCTTGCGCGGGTTTAAATTATTGCACTTAAAAAAATGAGCCCTATTTTATAAAAAAGTGATAATAAACTTCACAACTTTAAGATTCCATTTAAGTAACTATGACCAATACACGTAAAGCGACAAAAAGGCTGCCGCTCTATCTTTCACTTATTTTTATTGCCATATTAGTGGTTTGTTATTTTACAATACCGGAAGTAAAACAATTTTTTACCCAAGCTTGGAATGTGCTTACAAGCGATGACGAAGCCCGCATTCAAAAGTGGGTTGAAGGCTTTGGTTGGTTTGGACCACTTGTGCTTGTTTTAGCAATGATTGCACAAATGTTTTTGATAGTCATTCCCACCATTTTGCTAATGATTGTTACTATTTTGGCCTACGGACCTATTTGGGGAAGCTTACTAATTTTAATTGCCGTATTCTCGGCTTCATCCGTAGGATATTTAATTGGTAAATATGTAGGAACGCAAATTATAGTGAATCTTTTAGGAAATACGACCATGAAAAAAGTAAGTTCTTTTTTAAAAGAATATGGGTTTTGGGCCGTTGTAATTACTCGTGTAAATCCTTTTCTCTCTAACGATGCCATTAGCTTTGTGGCCGGCGTATTAAAAATGAATTATTGGCGATTTATTACAGCAACCTTGCTGGGAATTACGCCCCTAACAATATTAATTGCTATTGTAGGAAAAAATATAAATACTTTAAAATCTGGCTTGTTGTGGGCTTCAATAGGAAGTTTAATACTTTTTATAATTTATATTTGGTGGGATAAAAAACGAAAAACAACAAATTGAAATTTTCTATTTTTGCAAACCAATTAATTGTTTCGAGATTTTAAATAAAAAGTTGGATTACAGCTAACTTTTGAAGATTTCAATTGCTTCTTACAAACTTTTAAATCACTTATTGATTCATTATTTTTCCTCTATGGATACTAGCTTGCATTATAATATACGCCCGGCTCGAGCCGAAGATTACAAACAAGTAGCACCGTTAATTGTGCAAGCGATGGAAGATTTGGCGTGTACTTTTGCCAATACAAATTCTCCTGAAAAAGCAGTTCCCCTATTTGAATATTTTTTTCAGCAACCTGCCAATCAGTACAGTTTTGAACATACTTTGGTATATGCCGAAGAAAATATTATAATGGGTTCCATTACGTGCTATAATGGCGCGTTATTGCCTAAATACAGAGTTCCTTTTATGGCGTATATAGCCGATAAGTACAATGTAACCGACTTAAAAATTGAAGACGAAACCATTCCCGGAGAAGTTTATATAGATACGGTAAGCGTATCGCCAAACCATCAAGGGAAAGGAATTGGCAAAAAATTATTGGCAGCGGCAATACAGAAAGCTAAATTTGAAGGACACGAAAAAATAGGATTGCTGGTAGATTTTAAGAATCCAAATGCCAAAAAACTTTATCTAGCTTTGGGGTTTAAAAGTGTAGGCAAAAAACAACTTGGCAGCAATGTTTACGAACATTTACAGCGCCCATTATAAGTGAAGTTTTAATAAAATTGAATTACGAAAACAACTGGTTAAGTACTGCCAATGATTTCGGTTTTTGATACCCTTGAACGTGAAAACTATAATACGCTAAAAGCAAATCCAACAATTCCTTTCGCTGTTTTTTTGAGAGTTTTACTGTATGTAAAGTGTTGTAATCTAAGTTAAAAAACAGTTTAAAATTTTCAATTTGCGTTCCTTCCAAACAATATTTAGATGTGTCTGTAGCTTGAAAATTTCCATCTATAATATTGAAGTATTTTTCTTCAATATTAGAAGCATCCGGGAAAAAACCTAGGTACAAACTGAGTTGCATTAAAAAGAATATATGAAAATTGGCAATGGCTTCATTTGCATCCAACCATTGAAAAGCGCGTTCCATAAAAGCAAAAAGTGCTGTATTTGGCTCTTCTTCACGAATACAATTTTTTAGCATTTCAGATAAAAACATAACCAGACCAGACTTCACAATATCGGTATGTAAAGATTGGTACGGAACAGCAACTTTAGCTTCTTTTATATATTCTAAAGTACCTTTGTTTTTATGGTCTGCAATAAGTTCGAGTTGGGTGAGTGGTTGAAAATACGAGGCCTTGAGCTTTCCTCTTTTCGATTTTAAAATACCGCGAAGCAAATAGCTTTTTACACCTGCAATTTCGGTATAACAGCACACAATAAGGTCTGCCTCTGAATACTTTATTGCCGAAAATACGATGGCTTTGGTAGCAACTACCATTAACGGATTATCATTATTTTCGAAACTTTGGTTTCGGTGTTGTCATCTGTAGTAACGAGTACTAAATACACCCCCGAACGCACCTTATATTTTCCAAAAGCAGTTGTGTCCCAAAGTACGCTTCCTCCTTCCGAAGTTTCTTCAAAAACAAGATTACCGGTAATATCGGTAATTTTTACATTCGCCTGGGCGGTGAGTCCGTCTATAGTAACATTGCCGCTAAATCCGGGTCGAACAGGATTTGGAAAGGCGTGTAGGTTTTCTAAATTGTCACCGGGAGCAGTTGCGGTTCCTTTATAAGCAACAAGACCTTTGAGGGTGGCAAAATAAACCACGCCCGTAAATGGATCGATAGCAATATCCTGAACGGTATTAGACGGTAATGGCGAATTATCTTTGGTGAAACGTAGCAAGGTTTCTTGCCCATTTGCCGACAAGTAAAAAACTCCCGATGAGGTTGTAGCTATCCATTTGTTATTAGAACCATCTACTTCAATATCGGTAATTGTTTGTTCGTATAAAAGTTCTTGGGCTACGCCATCTTCCAATATAATTATTGCTTGTGATTCTGGAGTAGTACCTTCTTCAAAAAAACTACCGGGACTATAAAGTACGCGCAATCCTTTTAGGGTTCCAATCCAAAGTCTATTTTGAGCATCAAAGGCAATTGTTCTTACTGCAGCTGAAGGTAAATTGCCATTGCCAGGGCCTTGGCCAATTTTATTAAGTCGGTTTGTTGTGGGATTATACCCTATTAAACCATTGCTATAACTACCCATAAATACATAATTTTCTCTACTTATATCTAATTGGGTTATAGCCAATTCATTTAGGGCATTCGTAATAACGCTCGATAAGTCAACTTTTTGAAATTGTCCGCCCGGGGTTAATTTTATTAAGCCCTCGTCTGTTTTTGTTTGCGCGAACCACAAATTCCCTTGTGGGTCAAAATCAGACCCATAGATTCTAATTCCCGCATCGTCGTTACCAATCATAATCCGGTCTAACGGGCTATTGGTTTCATCGTATAGGATTGTGGGAGTGTCGTCCACAATTTTTAAAAGCCCTTTTTGAAATGAACTCATATAAACTTCATTTGGCAATTTTGGATTGATGGTAACATTTACCAAATCTGTTGGTTCAGCTCCCACAGCTGCACTTAAATCTTCGTATGAAATATTATTCCAAAGCGTATCTTTTAAAACACTTATGCCATAGCGCGAAAGTGGATATGGATTGTAATCTTTGTCTATTTCACCAAAATTTACCCAAAGTTGTCCGGGAGAAGCATCTATAGCATACGGACTGTTACGTTCGGGACCATTTGGCAAAATCTGGTCGGCTTGCATACTTCCAAAAGGAACAATTAACAAACCGTCTTCATTTGTTCCTATGTAAAAATTGTCATCAAACCCGTACCCAGAAAGCAAATCCAAATCGTAATTAAGCACATTGTTTACAGCTGCTGCTTCAACAAATCCTTCGGAATAAGCTTGTACAGAATTATTGGTAGTTATAGTTAATAGGTTATCCGCCAGTCGAAATTTAAGCACTTGGGCCGAAAAATTTTTTACTTCGGTAGTAGCGCCATTGGATGTAAAACGCAATATAGTATTTGCGCGGTTTGCAGCATATAGGTCGTTGCCAAGCTTTTCTGCTGCTCTGTAGCCCCCGCCCATAATTGTAGTCCAGTTTTCAAAGTCGATTAAATTATCGTCTGCTACAAGTGCTCTGCGCATTCCATCGGTAGCGCTCGCCGCAAAAATATAGGGTTCCTTTATTATCGTTTGTACAATATCTATTTGGCCACCGCCATCGCCAATAAAATAAGTATCGCCAAATTCTAGTCTGGCCAAATCATAAACCGAAATACCGTATTGTGTGGCTATATAGAGTTTGCCGTTAAATTCGGTAAAATTGTTAATTCGCTTTCTGTCGGGAGGAATAGTTTGTTTTTCTAAAATATCCACCACTTTTAAAACTCTTTCTTCACCGTCTTTTACTATTTCCATTAGGCCATCTTCATACCCAATAATTAACAAATTATAATCCTCGCTGTAGTAAATGGTAGTTATGGCATTTCCCGAGAGGCCGTTTACGGTAGAGAGCGTTTTAATTTTTTGAGTTGAAATATCATAATAAAACACAGCATTTTCGGCTCCCACATATATTTTATTGTTGCCTTGTGAAATATCTTTTATTGATACATAAGAGAAATGACCCGTCCATCGATCTTCGAAATTCTGGGCGCTTGCCAGAAAGGGAAATATAAATAGTAAAGCAATTGTCCACTGCTTCATAGAAATTCTGTTTTGAATATTAACACGCTAAAATACTATTTATTGCGAGATGGGAATGAAAAAGCCTTTCCATATTATAAAAACCAACAGAGGAAGCTATATTAGCTTCCTCTGTTGGTTTTCGATATTTCAACTCTTAGCGCACCACCAATTTCTTAGTAATGGTTTCATTTAGGGTTTTTAGGGTTACAAAATAGATGCCTGCCGCATAGCCCGAAACATCCAGTTTTATGACCGTTGTGTTTTCCAACGGCTCTTTGCTTTCCAAAACCTGCCCAAAGTTGTTGGAAACCGTAACCGCCAAGCCAACAAACCCTTGGTTGGGGAGGTTTATGGCAACGGTGCCGGTTGTCGGGTTGGGGTACATGGTAAAATCTTGGAGTGTTGCCGCTGCCACGC
>NZ_JBANCF010000020.1:0-16022 GCF_038742595.1 Aequorivita flava
TATCTGTAAATGTTGCATCAAATTCAGTTCCTACTACTGTGTAGTTACATAAACCTGGATCGGTATCTCGTGTGGCGTTTGGTACGCACGTAATTACTGGATCTTCGTTGTCTTCAACGGTAATTACCGTAGTACAAGTTGCCGTTTGACCGTTACCATCATCTACTGTCCAAATTACAGTCGTTACTCCTTTTGGAAGCACTTCGCCAGCCATAGTAGCCGTGCCGTTATAATCGTTGGTAAGTGTGCTACTCGTACAATTATCGGTAAAAGTGGCATCAAATTCAGTTCCTACTACTGTATAACTACATACTCCCGCATCGGTGTCTCTTGTGGCGTTTGGTACGCAGGTAATTACTGGTGCTTCATTATCTTCAATTGTGATAACAGTTTGGCAGAAAACAACCGGATTCGTGCCATCAAACACTGCCCAAACAACTGTTGTGCTTCCTATTGGGAAAACAGCTCCTGCCAATGAAGTAGATCCGTTGTAATTATTTCCTATGGTACCTCCACAATTATCGTTAAATGTAGCGTCAAACTCGGCACCTACCACGGTATAATCACAAACTCCCGGATCGGTATCTCTAGTTTGATTTGGTACACAAGTAATTACTGGTGATTGATTATCAACCACTGTAATATCGGTAGAACAAGTAGCAGTTTGACCGTTACCGTCATTGGCTGTCCAAACCACCGTAGTTGTACCACTCGGGAATATTTCGCCCGCTAGGGTTGCTGTTCCGTTATAATCATTAGTAATGGTTCCGCCAGTACAATTATCTGTAAAAGTGGCGTCAAACTCTGTTCCTACAACAGTATATGTACAAACTCCTGGATCTGTATTTCTTGAGTCGTTTGCAACGCAAGTGATTACAGGAGCTTCGTTGTCTTCAACGGTAACAATAGTTGTACAAGTAGAAACATTTCCATTTACATCTGTTACAGTCAAAGTAACATTGTTTGGACCTATATCAGCGCAAGTGAACATGTTTGGCGAAACAGAGAGTGAAGAAATTCCACAGGCATCTGTTGAGCCACCATCAACATCGGCCCCCGTAATTGTTACATTTCCGGTAGCGTCTAGTTGCGCAATAAAAGGCTGACATACAGCTGTAGGTGAAACATTATCTTCAACTATTACTGTAGAAGTACAAGTTGAACTGTTGCCATTTACATCGGTTACCGTTAGGGTTACCGTATTTGGACCAACATCTGCACATGTAAAATTATTAGGACTCACCGACATACTGGCAATTCCACAATTATCTGTGCTTCCACCATCAATTGTCGCAGGATCTAATATTGCTTGACCATTTACATCCAACTGTATTACAGTAGGTGCAGTTGCAGTCCAAACATAGTTTATTTTGCTAAGATCGGTGTGATCCCTTACATAAGCAGATACCGCAGAATCATAGCCACCTGGATTATTATAGCCAGGAGCTCCAGTATCTAAACTATAATCTTCGGCATTGATTACAAAACCAGTTCCCCAGCTATCAGTCCAACCAGTGTTGGTAATGGTGCTAGGATCGGTAGTATTTGGATCAACAGAGATTGCATAATCTGATGCATTTCCTCCAAAAATTAAAGCAGCTGCTTCTTGAGGGCTATAAACGGAAGGATTAGTATTCCAGGTAGGTCCATCACTAACTCTATAAGATCCTACGAATATAGGCGCAGATCCAAGACATACGGCAGTCGGCGCTTCGTTGTCTTCAACGGTTACATCAAAACTACAAGTTTCGGTATTTCCATCGCTATCAGTTACTTCAAAAGTATTAGTTGTTGTACCAACTGGAAACTGAGATCCAGAAGGAAGCCCTGCCGTTTGGGTAGGCGTTAACGGCCCGTCTTCGGCATCATTGGCGGTTACCGTATAAGTTACTATTGCACCACATTCATTCGCATCATTATCAACAGTAATATCTCCAGGGCAGGAAATAGTGGGTGGTGTATTTGGTTTTACCAAAAACTCAACTTCATTTTCAATAAGATCTAAATATGAATTAAGGTCCATATCTCGCGCCGCAAATCCATGAAATATACTATTGCCTCCATTCCCCAAAACTATTGCTGCTTCATTTGTTGTTGGAGAAGACACAAAACCACCGAGAGCAGTAGCTCCTGCAGCTGGCTCTAAGCGATCACCGTTATCACCACCGCCATAATCGCCAATTGTGGCTAAGCCACTTACAGTATTAGGATTATTAAAAATAGGATGTGCAGCATCCCATACTGAAACCGAAATTGGGGTATTAAATGAAATTGTATTACTTACTTCTACTATCGATTGTACGGCAGGGTCATTATTTAAATTCCAATAAGACATTATTAACTTTCCCCCACTTGCAAGATAATTGGATAGAGCCGTTACTTCATTTGGTGAAAGATTACTTGCTTGTATTTGCAGAATTACAAGATCCCAAGGTTGAGAAGGAAGTAAAACATCCAAATTTCCAGCACCGTTATCTTCAGTAACAGTAAATCCTATACTCGTTAATAAAGGACTGAGTTCAACACCAGATCCAAACTGCATATAATCTAGCACAATCGATCCTGGAGGAACAAGGGCCGATGTAGTACCAATTGAAGAATCTTGACGCATCTGCAAAAGAGATTCTTGAACTGTAGTTTGAAAATTTAAAGGAAGATTGACATTTGTCGGTCTACTCTCAGAGTTAGATATCGTTTGTGCCGTTACGACACCTGCAATACACAAAAGCATCACAGAAAGAACCAAGGTAATTTTTCTCATAGATTTGGGGTTAGTTATAAATATGCGAAGTTATAACATTTTGTTAATATAATTTTAGCTAAAAACTCGTAACAACACCTAACTCGCTATAAAACACAACCAAATAATTAATTTACAAATTTTTAACTCATGCAAAAAAATAAAAATAAATTCAAATAAGACGATTATTGACTAAAATTATAGATTAAAAGCATTCTTACGTGTTAGGTATTGAATGATATTTTACCTATTTTTTAAAGAACTTCGGATGAAAAAAATCAGACTTTTAAAACGAAGTAGGATTAATTCCATATAACGGGAATAATTCCAATTATTTCAAATAGATTTCCCTACATTTGTTGATCGATTAAAAAACATGCAATCACAACTTTTCGCAATTATAGATGTAGAAACTACCGGCGGTGGCATTGCAGGCAATCGCATTACCGAAATATGCATCGCTCTAGTAAAGCAGGGAGCAGTGATAGATAAATACACTACTTTAGTAAATCCCGAGCGCGATATTCCGCAGTACATTACAGCACTAACGGGAATTGACAACGAAATGGTTGCAGATGCGCCACGATTTTTTGAGGTGGCAGAACACATAGAGGAATTTACAAAAAATGCTATTTTCGTTGCGCATAACGTAAGTTTCGATTACAACGTAATTCGCGGCGAATTTAGGCTTATAGGTCAGCATTATAACCGAAAAAAGCTATGCACTGTTCGGCTTTCACGAAAATTAATACCGGGTATGCTTTCCTATAGTTTAGGGAGGCTATGTAACACTATAAATATTCCACATCTTAACCGCCACCGTGCTGAAGGCGATGTAGATGCCACAGTTATTCTCTTCCAAAGGCTACTTTCTTTAGATAAAGATTTCAGCACAATTAATTCATTTTTAAATCCGCGCTCAAAGCAAGCCACCCTACCGCCTCATTTGCCCGCCGAACAAATAGACGAGCTCCCGGAGGAGGCCGGAATTTATCTTTTTAAAAACCAAAAGCACCAAGTGATTTATGCTGGAAAGGCGAAAAATATTAAGAAACGCGTTCTCTCCCACTTTTACGATAAAAAAACCAAAGAGTATCAATTAGGGCAGGAAACACATTTTATTGACTTTGAACGTACGGGCAATGAATTGTTGGCCCTTTTGGTGGAGTCTGAACATATTCGAAACTACTATCCAAAATTTAATCGCGCCCAAAAATGGCCTGCCACAACGTATCAAATAATAAGTTACGAAAATCAACGTGGCATTACGCAGCTTGCATTAGGTAAAACTAAAGCGCATCGCGATTCGGTTAGTACGTTTTACAATCGCGCCGAAGCTACCGAAAAGCTGGAGGAAATATGCGAAACATTTAAACTGTGCCCACGGTTTTGCAGTTTGCAAAGTAGTACCGAAAAATGTTCGCACTACCGCATAAAAAACTGTGAAGGTATTTGTGAAGGCTCCGAAAATGTGGCAGATTACAATTTAAAGGTGCAAGCGGCTATAAAGTCTTTAGACGAAAACCAACCTACTTTCGCTATTCAAGGAAAAGGCAGAAATCAAGACGAAATTTCTTTTGCTTTAGTTACTGAAGGGCAGTATAAAGGATTTGGGTTTTTTAGCAGAAGTGAAGCTATTTGCAATATTGAAGACTACGAACCTTTTTTAAAATTGCAACAAGCTAGTTATCACACGCACGCAATTATTAGAAGTTATCTTAAAAAAAATGGCGATCGCAATGTGGTTTATTTTGAAAAGCCCAAAAAACTTACAAATCACCGCCTAAAGAAATTATCAACGTATAAAGAAACCACAGAAACCGAAAATATTTTCAGCCATTGGAATTTGGGATAAACATTGCTTTCTAGCCTTTCCTTTTGAAAGAGATAGGTAGTTTTTCGTTCTACAAATTAGAATTCATAAAACTATTTTAGGGTAGATTGGCAAATAATATTTCGTCAAAACTTGTAATTACCCTATCTGCTTTACTGTAATCCTGATTTGCGGAGTGCGGACTTTTAAAACCCACGCAATAAATATTGGCGGCTTTTGCAGCGGCTATTCCGTTTGTAGAATCTTCAATAACCATGCAATTCTCTCTACGCTCGTTAGCGAGTTCGGCAGCTTTTATAAAAATTTCTGGATGCGGTTTTGAAGCTTTTAAATCGGCACCGCTAATTTTGGCTTTAAAGTATTTATTCAAGTCGAACCTATCAAAAATTCGGTTTATGTTAGGCATTGAAGCCGAAGATGCCAAAACCAACGTTAGCCCGTTATTGTAATAATCTTTAATTAAATTATGCACCCCGTCTAAAAGTGCTAATTCACTATCATTTTCAAACAAATATTTAAAGTGTTTTCTTTTTAAGACAACTAAGTTTTCTGGAGCATCAGAAAGGTTAAAGTGATTACAAAGTGTTCTGCAAATAGGCAGAGTTGCCTGTCCGGTAAACGAATCGTACAAAGTTTCGGAAACTTCAATATTTACATCTTCAAACATTTTAAAGTATGCTTTTCGGTGCAAGGGTTCGGTATCTACAATTACCCCATCCATATCAAAAAGTACTGCTTTTAGCATTTTTTATAATTTTTGTTGGCAAAGAAAACAAAACTTTTTTAGAGTATCCCTTCAAAAGCAATTTGACTTCTTTTTAAATTGAAATATCATGTTTAAGTTGCGCTAATAACTCAAAAGAATTCAATCGCGCTTTTTGATCGTATATATGGGCAACCGTAATTAGTTCGTCAATATGAGTTTCCGAAATAAAATTGACTAATTTCTCCTGAACCGTTTCTGGGCTTCCCACAAATATATATTGCATCATTTTCAAAATTTGTGCTTCCTCAATCGGACTCCAGCGTCCGTTCATACTTTCCACCGGCGGCGGAAGCGGTGCACGGGTATTTCTGATAATATTTAGCATAAACAGCTTCATACTCGTAGCCAAATATTCGGCTTCCGAATCGGTTGTTGCCACGACAACATTAACGCAGGCCATAGTATACGGCTTATTTAATTGCTTGGAAGCTTCAAAATTGCTGTAGTATAAACCCAGCGCATCGTGTAAATGTGTTGGTGCAAAATGACTGGCAAACGCATAGGGCAAACCCAGCGCTCCAGCCAATTGTGCACTGTATGTACTTGAACCCAAAAGGTAAAGCGGTACTTCCAAACCTTCGCCCGGAATGGCCCGAACCAAACTATTTTTATTGGTTGCTGAAAATAACCTTTGCAATTCCTGCACGTCATTCGGAAAATCGTTTACCGTTTCTGTGCGTTCGCGTCTAAGTGCTCGCGCTGTAATCTGATCTGTACCCGGCGCACGCCCCAAACCCAAATCAATTCTTTCTGGGTAAAGTGTAGCGAGGGTTCCAAATTGTTCTGCAACAATAAGGGGCGCGTGGTTTGGCAACATTACGCCACCAGAACCAACCCGAATGGTTTTAGTGTTTCCGGCTACATACCCAATAAGCACAGGCGTGGCCGAACTCACAAGACTTTCTGCATTGTGGTGTTCCGAAATCCAAAACCGCTTAAACCCTAAATTCTCCGCGTGTTGCGCCAACGCCAAGCTGTTTTCCATAGCTGTTTTATGGCTACTGCCTTCAATTACAGGGACAAGATCTAAAACTGAAAAAGGGATTTTTATAGTATGCTTTTCGTTACTCATATTTTTTAAATTTTGGCTCTTTCATATTGTAGTGGCCAATCTACGTCAACATTTAACTCTTTCGCAGCGTGCAGTGGCAAATAGGGATCTCTCAAACTTTCGCGCCCAAAGAGAATTAGATCTGCCTTCTCTTCCTTTAAAAGTTGCTCGGCCTGTTCTGCATTGGTAATTTGGCCAACGGCTCCTGTTAAAATATTCGCTTCCTTTTTAATTTGTGCAGCGAAACCTGCTTGATATCCCGGTTCGCTCGGAATGTTTGCTTTGGGAACATTTCCACCCGAAGAAACATCAATTAGATCTACCCCTATTTTCTTTAAGGCCATTGCGAGCTTTACAGAATCATCAACATTCCAACCGCCCTCTATCCAATCTGTGGCTGAAATGCGAACGAACAGCGGCTTTTTCTCCGGCCATTCGTTTCTTACAATCTCGGTAACCTCCAGTAAAAGTCTAATTCTGTTTTCAAAACTGCCACCGTATTTATCGGTTCGTTTATTAGCCAAAGGCGAGTAAAACTGATGGAATAGATATCCGTGGGCCGCGTGAATTTCAACTATGTCGTAACCCGCAATTTTAGCACGGATGGTTGCGGCTTTATAATCGTTTTTTATTTTGTCAATTCCGCTTGCGTCCAAAGCTAATGGTGCAGGTTCCGTATCCCTAAAAGGCAAAGCAGAAGCAGAAACCGTTTGCCATCCATTTTTATCAGTAGGCTTAATTTTTTTGGCTCCTTCCTTCGGCAATTCGTGACTGGCTTTTCTGCCAGCGTGTGCTAATTGAATTCCTATCAATGCGTGCTGCGCGTGAACAAAATCGACAATTTCTTTAGGTTTTCTGATTTGCTCATCGTTCCATAAGCCCATATCGCCATAACTAATTCTTCCTTCGGGCGAAACAGCAGTTGCCTCTTGAATTATCAATCCAAAACCGCCAACCGCACGACTGCCCAAGTGCACTAAATGAAAATCGTTTGCATAACCGTCAACGCAGCTATACATACACATAGGCGACACTACCGTTCTATTTTTAAACGTGGTGTCTTTAATTTGTAATGGGGAAAAGAGTAGGCTCATATTTTGTGTTTATTCTCTATTATTATTTGTTTTATATTGAATTGGCATTCTATAAAAACTTTAAAAACCCGAAAGGTTTTCTACGTTTTATATAATCGAAATGTTGTTCGTGAAAATACGCTTCTCTTTCAAAAGAAATATTACGATACGCTTTTAGCCGGTTTTTATATTGAAACCAACGAAATAAGAATTCAATCCCGTACCATACATAAAAAAGCACCAAGAGCAATTCGGCTTGTTGGCGAAGATGAATGCGCTCGTGATTTATAAAAATAGCGTCATTTTTTAATGAATTGTGTTTTAAAATTACGAACGGCCAAAGAGTTATTCCATTAAAATTTTTTCGAAGAAGTTTTGGTTGCACGAGTAATATCACGTTTCTATAAAATAGCAAAAGTTAGTTCGAGATTCAAATAAAGAATCCCGAGCTAACCAATTAGTAGTTTATTGTTTTAGAAACTGTCGCAATACATATTGCAAAATTCCTTCATTTTGGTAATAGGCAACTTCAATTGGAGAATCCAGTCTGGCAACAACTTTAAATTCAATTTTCTTGCCATCCTCAGTTTTCGCAATAACATCAATTTTTTTAGATGGAGTTAAATTATTCTCAATACCCGTTATACTAAAAGATTCGTTACCCGTAAGCCCGTGAAAACTGGCCGATTCACCCTTTAAATATTCCAGTGGCAATACGCCCATCATAATTAAATTGCTTCGGTGAATACGCTCGTAACTTTCTGCCAAAACGGCCTTAACCCCAAGTAAAATTGTTCCTTTGGCGGCCCAATCTCGCGATGATCCACTACCGTATTCTTTACCGGTAAGCACAATTAGCGGGGTTTTATCTGC
Organism: Aequorivita flava; assembly: GCF_038742595.1. Classification (NCBI taxonomy): domain Bacteria; kingdom Pseudomonadati; phylum Bacteroidota; class Flavobacteriia; order Flavobacteriales; family Flavobacteriaceae; genus Aequorivita; species Aequorivita flava. The sequence goes on from NZ_JBANCF010000020.1 coordinate 8,338, forward strand.
AATATATTTTTGCGCCGCATCGTACACGGTCATTTCTTCGCCTGTAGGGAGATACTTGGTATAACCGCCTTCGCGTTGGGCCAATTGGTTTTTTATACGCACATTGGCAAAAGTTCCGCGAACCATCACTTCGTCATTTCCGCGACGCGAACCGTAGCTGTTAAAATGTTTCTTTTCCACCCCTCGCGAAATTAAATATTTACCTGCGGCGGAATCTTCGGAAAAAGCTCCTGCCGGCGAAATATGATCTGTAGTAATACTATCGCCTAACATCAACAGGGCGCGGGCGCCTTCAATATTTTTAAGTGGCTTTGGATCGTCAGGGAGATTGTGAAAAAACGGCACTTCCTTTATATAGGTAGAATCGTCTTCCCATTGGTAGAGATTATCTTCCGGCACTTCCAAGTTTTGCCAAATATCGTTTCCTTCAAATATTTCGTCATAATTCTTTTTAAAATCTTTAGGTGTTAACACCTTGCTCATCACTTCGTGAATTTCGTCATCGGTAGGCCAGATGTCTTTTAAATATATTGGCTTGCCGTTTCGGTCGCAGCTTAATGCTTCCGTTGTAAGATCTATGTCTACTCTCCCAGCGATTGCAAAAGCCACAACGAGCATTGGCGACATTAAGAAATTCATTTTAACCTGTGAATGAATTCGCGCTTCAAAATTTCGGTTTCCAGAAAGTACAGAGGTTACAATTAAATCGTTTTCTTCCACTGCTCTAGAGATTGCTGGCGGCAATGGCCCAGAATTTCCAATACACGAAGTACAACCATAGCCTACCAAGTGAAATTGCAGAGCTTCAAAATCTTTTAGCAGATCTGCTTTTTCCAGATAATCTGTAACTACTTTTGATCCAGGCGCCAAAGACGTTTTCACCCAAGGCTTTACATCTATGCCGTGTTCCCTGGCTTTTTTGGCCACCAAGCCAGCCCCTATCATTACAAATGGGTTTGATGTATTTGTACAAGACGTAATAGCCGCAATTGCTACCGCACCATCGGAAAGCATATATTTTTCATTGCCGTGCGAAATCCAAACGGTTTTTAAACCATTTTTAATTTTAGCTTCAATTTCTACATCGGGTTCGGGATCGTGCGGCTGCTCAACCGGCTGGCTTCCACCTTCTGCTTTCCATCGGATAAGAGCTTCTTCTCTCTCTGAAGGCTCTATGTATGTTCTGCCAAAGGAAGCGTGTTCAAGTTCAATAAATTTTTCTTTTAAATCGGTAAGTAAAATTTTATCCTGTGGACGCTTTGGCCCAGCTACACTTGGCATTACAGTTGAAATATCTAGCTCTACTACATCGGTATATTCAATTTTATCTTCATCCTGTCTCCACAGCATATTTGCTTTACAATAATCTTCAACCAACTTTATCTGTTCCTCGCTGCGATTACTGCCGCGCATATACTCCAACGTTTTGTTGTCTATTGGAAAATAAGTAATTGTACAGCCAAACTCTGGCGACATATTACCAATAGTTGCTCTGTCTGGCACCGAAAGATTGTCTAAACCGGGTCCAAAAACTTCAACAAATTTACCCACTACCCCATACTTACGCAGTAAGTTGGCAATGGTAAGCACTAAATCTGTGGCCGTTGATCCCAGCGGGAGTTTTCCAGTGAGCTTTAAACCAATAACTTCTGGGCTAATAAAGTAAATAGGCTGCCCTAAAATGGCGGCTTCGGCTTCAATACCGCCAACGCCCCAAGCCACTACGCCAATTCCGTTTACCATAGGAGTATGACTATCGGTACCCACAAGCGTGTCTGGAAAAACCATGCCGTCGCGCGCAATGGCTCCCTTAGAAAAATACTCGAGATTTACTTGATGGCAAATACCCATTCCCGGTGGTACCACGCTAAAATTATTAAACGATTTCTGTGCCCATTTTAAAAATGTATAGCGCTCTCTATTGCGTTTATACTCCTCTTCCATATTATGTTGGTAGGCGTATTGAGCGGCAAAATAATCTACTTGCACACTGTGGTCTATCACCAAATCTACAGGAATTAGCGGGTTTATTTTGGAAGCATCGCCACCTTTTCGCGCCATTTCGGCTCTAAGCGATGCAATATCTACTACGGCCGGAACACCCGTAAAATCTTGCATTAAAACACGTGCAGGCTTAAAAGCGACGTCTTTTTCGCTTTGTTCAGGGGTCCAATTGAGTATTGTTTCTACGTGTTCTTTAGTAACCGAAAAATCATCAAAATTGCGCAGTGCATTTTCTAGTAAAATTCTTATAGAAAAAGGCATCTTGCTTATGTTATGCCCTTGTTTTTCGAGTTCGGGAAGACTGTAATACGTAAGTTCTTTGTTAGAAGAATTTAACTTCTTTGTGAGATTGTAGATATCGTGTTGCATAATTTAGCTATTAAATTACTAAAATTACGCAATATTTACTGTCTTAAGTAGGTAGTCTATTTGTTTAACAAGGTGTTAACAATTAGCTTATTTGTTGAAATTAATAAATTAAAGCAATTTGTGCAGCACCGCAATTTTTTTTCTAAAACTTTAAAAATAATCTTGCTTAAACTAGTAGTTTTCATTTAGAACGCTCACGAGTATTTTACTGTTTTCCAAACTCATTTTTTTACTGATGCGATAGCGTATGCTTTCCACACTTCGAATACTTCTGTCGAGAAAAAACGCAATTTCCTTATTTTTAAAACCTAATTTTAAATAATAGCACACCAGTGTTTCTGTATTTCCTAGTTGGGGATAATCTTCATTAATTTCATCAAAAAAAGACTCGTTTAATTCCTGTAGCATTTCAAAATGCTTTTCGTCGTCGTTTTTTATAGTAGTTGTTTCGGCATTTATAGTTCGGTATAAATCTCTAATTTCACTTCTCTGCGTGGATTTGTCTTCTTTGGAAGTAATTGCTTTAAGTTTGTTTTTTACATCTTCAATATAACTTTCCAACTCATGGTTTTTTACTTTTAGTTTCTCGTGTTTTGTTTCAAGTTGCGAAAAGTTTTTCTCCTTAAGTAAGAGATGCTTGATGCTCATCTTTAATTTTTTGTATCCAAAAATCAATACAAATAAAAAGAACAAGAGTACAACTCCTAATATTTTAAGCCAATTTTGATGTCTTTCTGTGTTTTCAGACTCTTTGCTCAATGTTTCTTCGGTTTTCAGCAATATGTCGTTTAGTTCTAAACTGGCTTCCATATTATCGCTAAAAATTTTTTCCTGAAATAGTTTAAGGGAATCTAAATAGGCGAGGCTTTTATCATAGGCTCCCTTGGCTTTATATGCCTCTGCGTTAAATGAATAAAATTCACCTTGCGCAATTAGCCCTAAGTAGTCTTGTAAGCGCCTTGCATTAGACAAATAAAAGATAGCAGAATCTGACTGCTTTAGGTCTAAATGCAGTTTGGCCATACATATATTTAATTCGGCCTTATAATTTTTATAATTATATTCTTCAATTGTAGGGTTAGATTTTAGGCTTCGAAATTCATCCAAATATTTGTTGGCATTTTCTAGATCATTTAAATGTATATAGTTAGACGTTAGCATATATATAGCGAACAAATAGTAGTATGCATCGTCTGTTACAGCTTTGTACTCCGCCAGATCTTTAAGGATAAGCTCATTGCACTTTTTATAATCACTGTGCGTAAACGCAACGTAGGCATGCATTTGCTTTATCTGAAGTAGTCCGTTATGATCGTTTGCAAGTGTGTAATACCTTTGGGCGTCATCTAAATATTTATAGGCCGTAGAATCATTTTCAATTACATAAATATCTGAGAACAGTTCTATGCTGGCATCACCAGCAACAGAATAATCTTTTTCTTTTTTGGCATTTCTAATTGCCAGCAGATAACTTTGATACATTAATGCCTCCTCGTTTAGGCGGTAGTAGGCAATTCCCTGCAAATAATAATATTTCCCAACGTTTCCATCTATGTAGTTTTCCAGCGGTGTAGGAATGCTGTCTAAAAACTGAAGTGCTTTTTCGCCATCTACAAGAACATATACATCTGCGGAATCAATATACTTACCGTAATTGTTTTCCTTTTGGGAAAAAACGGGTAAAAATTGAAGGAAGAGGAAAACACAAAACAGGAATTTCATCAAAAAAAATAAGAGATTTGAGTTAAAAAATTGAGTTTGTAATTATACACCTTTTAACTGTAAAGTACAATATTTAGGGTTGCGTAGTAGGTGCGTAGTTGAAATTTTATTGTTGAATTGTAAAAAAATTAAATTCGCTCTATAAATTTTAATTCCACAAAAAATGTTGAAAAACTTTACCTTCTTATTTTGCATCTTGAGCATCGGGTTTATGACGGCCCAAAACAAAGATTTTGAATATAGTCAAAATTACAAATCTAGTGTAAACGACCCCAGCGCAAATTTCTTTGAAATAGTAGCGCAGAAAAGAGCGGAAATAGCCACTTGGGATCTTCGCGTAAAAGCAAACCACAAAGCGATGAAACAATTTGAACGCTGGGTGTACATTTGGCAAGACAAAGTAAACGCAGATGGATCTTTTCCTACAATGGCCAATCGTCCGCTATCTGGCACTGCATATATAAATGCTTTAATGGCAGACCAAAGCCAAAATCGCGGTCCTGGCGATACGTGGGAACAGATAGGGCCTGTGGACAAACCTTTAGAAAATGGATATGTAGGCTATCCTGGAAAGGGAAGAATAAACGTAATTGCTGAAGACCCAACAAATACAGACATAATGTATGCTGGATCTGCTGCCGGAGGTATTTGGAAAACAACTAATGGTGGTTTGTTATGGACGCCAAAATCTGATTTTCTTGCGGGATTGGGAGTTACAGATATACTTGTAGATCCAAACAATACCAATATAATTTATATGGCAACTGGCGATGAAGACGGACAGCATATTTCTTCAATAGGCGTGTTTAAATCTACAGATGCCGGTGAAACGTGGAACCCAACCGGTTTAACATTTAGCTTAGACGAAAATGAATTTATAAACGACTTGGCATTTGCTCCGGGCAGTAGTACCAAAATTTTTGCCTTAACAAATACTGAAATAAAAGTTACTACCAACAGCGGAACTACTTGGACAGATGTACCGGTAACTTATCCCTATGGAACTTTTACAGAAGGATTTCAAAATATAGTTTTTGATCCAAATGATGCTACCAAAGTGGTGGTTTCAGATAGATTTGATGCTATTTATTTTTCTACGGACAGTGGTGCAAACTTTGCGATGCACGCCATTTTTGAAGGAGGAAATAGTCAGAAAAAATTAAAAATAACCAGTTCGCCAAATGATCCCGATTATTTTTACGGTGTAAGTGAAGAAGAAAGAAGCAGTGGGGTTATTACCAAACAAGCTGAATTTAGAAAATATAAATTTAATTTGGCAAACACAGCCGCAGATTTAGTATCATCAACAGACATGACCGGGTTTAATTCGCAAGGCGGTTACAATCAAAATATTGCGGTTTCTCCTGTAAATAAAAATCATATTATCGTTGCCGGTGTAAATGGATTTCGCTCTACCGACGGAGGAGCCACCTTTACTACCCTAATGAATGCTTATGACACACCTCCAGGAGTAGGTTTTTATGTACATGCAGATCATCATCACGTATCATTTGTAGGAAATACTGAAAATGTATTAAATGGGCATGACGGTGGTATTCACAAAGGACCATTTAATGCAACAACCGCTACGCCCTGGGAAGATATCTCTAACACATTAGTAATTACTCAACCATATAATATTGCAGTTACACAAGAAGCCAGCGGCGATAACTTTATGATGGCCAATCAGGATAATGATGGTTTTTCGAAAATACTGCAAGGTGGAAGTAGAAATTGGCTTTCGGCAATTGCAGGTGATGGTACGGCAACAGCTATTGATATTTCAAATTCAGATATTAGATACTTGGGTGGAACAAACGGGCAATTATATCGCGCAGATGCTGGATATGCAGATGGGTACGACCAAGCTACCTATATTCTTGGAAACAATAATGATGCTGCATTTGTTTCACCAATGGCAGTACATCCTACCAATGCCAATATTATTTATGCATGTCACGGCGATATAAAAAAATCTGTAAATAAAGGAGGTACTGGAGACCCAAGCGACTGGACCGCATTAAGTACGGGATTAACCAGAACAAAATTTATTGATGTTACAGCTAATGGTGGATCAATACGAATTTATACCATTAGTGAAACTGGTGTTGCAAAAAGAAGCGATGATGATGGAGCAAGCTGGACAACCGTAACCCCACCAGCAGGACAGGTTTTTAATAGTTTTTCTGCAATACCAAACGCTACAATAGTTTATGCAACGGTAAATGGTTACAATGCAGGAAATAAAGTATATAAATCTACTGATAGTGGCGTTACTTGGACGAATATAAGCGCTGGTCTTCCAAATATAATTATGAAGAAGGTAGTTGCCAACAGAGCCTCCACAGACGAAACTCTTTATTTAGGCACTGAATTAGGCCCTTATTTTAGAAACAATACAGCAAACTGGCAAAAAATGGGTACAGGTTTGCCGAACGTTCGGGTAGAAGATTTAGAAATAAATTATACCGACAATATACTTTATATTGGAACATTCGGACGTGGTATGTGGAAAATGTCTACAATCCAAACAGACTCAACACCACCAGTCCCAGATGTACCCGTGTTACCAGATGTAATTTCGCAGTGCGCTATTAATAGTATCGCCGAATTAACGATTCCAACAGCTACCGATGCAGTGTCAGGAACAATAAACGGAACTACCACAGCAACATTCCCTATTACTGCAAACACGACCATTACTTGGACTTATACCGATACAGCTAATAATTCTTCAACACAAACGCAAGATATTATTATCAATGACACTACAGCACCTGTTCCTGATGTAGTAAATTTACCAGATGCTATTGAACAATGTAGTGTAACGAGCTTGCCAGTGCCAACCGCAACAGATAACTGTGTGGGAAGTGTTACAGGCACTACAACAACTACATTCCCTATTACTGCATCAACTACGGTAGTTTGGACGTATACGGATGGTGCTAACACAAGTACGCAGAACCAAACGGTAACTATTAACGATACCACGGCTCCTGTGCCAGATGTTACAACTTTACCGGACGTTGTAGAACAATGTAGCGTAACCAGTTTACCTGCACCAACAGCAACAGATGCTTGTGCGGGTAGCGTAACGGGTACTACAACAACTACTTTCCCTATTACTGCATCAACTACGGTAGTTTGGACGTATACGGATGGTGCAAACACAAGTACGCAGAACCAAACGGTAACTATTAACGATACCACGGCTCCCGTGCCAGATGTTACTACATTACCGGACGTTGTAGAACAGTGTAGCGTAACCAGTTTACCTGCACCAACAGCAACAGATGCTTGTGCGGGTAGCGTAACGGGTACTACAACAACTACCTTCCCTATTACTGCATCAACTACGGTAGTTTGGACGTATACGGATGGTGCAAACACAAGTACGCAGAACCAAACGGTAACTATTAACGACACCACGGCTCCCGTGCCAGATGTTACTACATTACCGGACGTTGTAGAACAGTGTAGCGTAACCAGTTTACCTGCACCAACAGCAACAGATGCTTGTGCGGGTAGCGTAACAGGTACTACAACAACTACTTTCCCTATTACTGCTTCAACTACAGTAGTTTGGACGT
>NZ_JBANCF010000021.1:0-15703 GCF_038742595.1 Aequorivita flava
AGAACCCGGACGGTCCAGCGGGCTCGGAAGTGTTCACGTTGGTAAACGGTCCAACCAATGGTACAGTAGTATTTAATGCCGATGGTACCTATACCTACACACCAGCTTTAGATTTTGTTGGTGCCGATACATTTGAATATCAAGTTTGCGATGGCGGTAACCCAATAGCGTGTGATACGGCCTTCGTTTACATTGAAGTATTGAATACCACATCGGGCAACGATGCACCGATTGCTAATGCGGATACCAATTTAACGGAAGTCGATATCCCGGTAAGCGGAAACGTACTTGTCAACGACTTTGATCCGGACGGCGATCCGATCACAGTAACGGGCAACACAAACCCAGCCAACGGTACGGTAGTAATGAACCCTGACGGAACTTACACCTATACGCCAAACGCAGGATTTGAAGGCCAGGATACCTTTGAATACACCATTTGTGACAACGGCACCCCGCCCTTATGCGATACAGCGGTAGTTACCATCCAGGTAATACCGAACGCCGGCAATATTACCGTTGCCAATGACGATGCGTACTTCGGTATGCCGAATACGGACATTACGGGCAATGTACTGGACAACGATTCAGACCCAGAAGGGGACAACCAATTTGTTGATGTTGCAATAACACCGATAAGCGGTCCGACCAACGGAGTCTTGACGATCAATGCCGATGGTACCTTTACCTATTCACCAAATACAGATTACGGTGGTCCAGATCAGTTTGTGTATGGAATATTTGATGATGGCGCACCAGTTGCTACGGATATTGCAACCGTGTATATCAGCATTGATCCAAATAATGGTGCCAATGAGATATTTGCTATCGATGATATTAACAACACTCTAATGAATTTACCAGTAGGTGGGGATGTATCCACCAACGACCTGAACCCGGACGGTCCAGCAGGAACGGAAGTGTTTTCATTAGTTAATGGTCCAACCAGTGGTACAGTAGTATTTAATGCCGATGGTACATACATTTATTCACCGGCACTAAATTTCGTTGGAACAGATAACTTTGAGTATCAAGTGTGCGATGGTGGAAACCCAATAGCCTGTGATACGGCAATCGTTACAATTGAAGTTGTTAGACCAACAGTAGATAATGATCCGCCAGTTGCTAATAATGATACTAATATAACTTTAGTAGATGTTCCCGTAAGCGGAAATGCTCTTGTAAACGATTTCGATCCAGATGGCGATCCTATATCAGTAACCGCTAATACCAATCCAACCAATGGTACGGTTGTAATGAATCCTGACGGAACTTACACCTATACTCCTAATGCTGGTTTTATTGGAGTTGATACTTTTGAGTACACCATTTGCGATAATGGCACCCCGGCACTTTGTGATACCGCAATAGTTACCATTTATATTATAGATTCTAATGTAAATATAACGGTGGCGAATGACGATGCCTATAATGGCGAATTAAACACAATTATTTCTGGCAATGTACTAGATAATGATACTGATCCGGAAGGAGATAATCAAACAGTAGACGTTACAATTAGTCCAATTAGCGGACCATCAAATGGTACGTTGGTTATTAATGCTGATGGTAGTTTCCAATATACGCCAACAACAGATTTTATAGGAACCGATCAATTTGTATATGGTATTTTCGACGATGGTAGTCCAGTGGCAACAGACAGAGCAACAGTTTATCTACTTGTACAGAAAACACCTGCTCCTGCAATAGCAGTAGTGAAAACGGGCGTTGTTAACGACGAAAATCAAGATGGTTGTGCAAATGTTGATGAAACTATTTCTTATACATTCACGGTTACAAATGAAGGTAACGTTCCTTTAAGTGCGATCGCAATTACAGATCCGCTATTGGAAGCGCCAAATCCAGTTGTTCCTATTGTTTTAGTTTCAGGCGATGACGGTGATGGAATACTTCAAGAAACTGAAACTTGGATATTTGAAGCAGATTATGCACTTACACAAGCAGATATTGATGCAGGACAAGTAATAAACCAAGCTACAGTACAAGGAACCGATCCAGACTTAACAGTAGTAAGCGATCTTTCTGACGACGATAGCGTACTTGAAGACGATCCAACAGTAACTGTAGTGTGCCAAAACCCAGTAATTGCTCTTATAAAAACAGGAGTACTTAATGATACTAATGGTGATGGTTGTGCAAATGTTGATGAAACTATTGATTATAGTTTCAAAGTATTCAACCTTGGAAATGTGACTTTGACAAACGTTACAATAACCGATCCATTAGTTAGCGTAGTAGGAGGGCCAATTACTATGGCACCTAATACTACAGATGAAACAACTTTTACCGCATCATATACAATTACACAAATTGATATAGATGCCGGATTTGTTGAGAATCAAGCTACCGTAACAGGTACTGATCCGTTAGGAAATACTGTAAGCGATCTATCTGATGATGATAGTGAGTTTGAGGATGATCCAACTGTTACCGTACTGTGTCAGGATCCTTCAATTGCTTTAATTAAAGCAGGGGTTCCAAACGACGAAAATGGTAATGGATGTGCAGACCTTGGAGAAACAATTTCGTATAACTTCAGTGTTAAAAATACTGGAAACGTTATATTGACAAATGTTTTAATAGTTGACCCAATGGTAGCTGTAGTTGGAGGACCAATTACTCTAGCCGCTGGAGAAGAGGATACTACCACTTTCACAGCAGTTTATACTATAACGCAAACCGATATAGATACAGGGTCTATTGAAAACCAAGCTACTGCAGAAGGAACTGCACCAAATGGCGACCAAGTATTTGATCAGTCTGACGATGACAGTTATCTTGAGAACGATCCAACAATAACAGTTGTGTGCAACAACTTGTCAATTGGTCTTGAAAAAACCGGTGTATTCAATGATGAAAACGATAATGGCTCATCAGATGTGGGTGAATCAATTTCATACGAATTCACGGTAACCAATACAGGAACGGTAACAATCTACAATATCACAATTGCAGATCCATTACCTGGTATTGAAATTACAGGTGGACCAATAACCCAATTGTTGCCCGGTGAAGTAGATAGTACTACATTTACTGCAACCTATTACATTACTGAAGATGATATAGAAAATGGCGAGGTGGTAAACCAAGCTACCGTTACTGGAGAGGATATAAATGGTAATATTGTTGAAGATGATTCTGATGACCCAACAGATTTAACTAATAATGATAACAATGGAGATGGTGAACCAGATGATCCAACAGTTGTAACACTTCCTTTAGTAGAATCAGTTACCTTTGAAATATTTAACGGTATTACTCCTAATGGAGACGGATTTAATGATTTCTTCCTAATACAAGGAATAAAAGATTATCCTAAAAATAATGTGAAGATTTTCAACAGATGGGGTGTACTAGTATTCGAAACAGATGGCTACGGAGGTTCTACAGATTCTGAGAACGTTTTCAAAGGAGTTTCTGAAGGACGTGTAACTATAGAAGCAAACAAGGAATTACCAACAGGTACTTACTTCTATATTCTTACCTTCCCAGAAGATAATCCTGGTCAGGCGAAATACAATGGATATTTATATATTAACAGATAGAGAAATCAAAAATTTTCCTGGGAGGAATTTCCCTCCCAGGATTAAAAATACATAACTATGAAACACAGTTATCTAACACTACTAATTTTGATTTTACTTGGCACGTTTTCAAGTAAAGCGCAGCAAGACCCACAGTACACTCAATATATGTACAATACGCAGGTGGTAAACCCTGCATATGCAGGAAATCGTGAAGTCTTAAGTTTTGGTTTACTCTATAGAACCCAATGGGTAAATTTTGGAGATGGAGCACCAAATACAGGAACATTTACTGTAAATTCACCTGTGGCCGATAATATGGGGCTAGGTCTATCTGTTGTGAACGATCGTATAGGTCCAGCAATTGAAACCAATTTTAACATAGATTATTCATATAGTATAAATACTTCAGCAGATGCCAAATTATCATTCGGTCTTAAAGCTGGTTTAGACATTCTGGATGTAGATTTTTCAAAACTAAATATATACGACCCCAATGACCCCTATTTTCAAGAAAATAATATAGACAATAAACTACAACCCCAAATAGGAGCTGGTGTATATTATAATACCGAAAGATTTTATGCTGGACTTTCAGTACCAAATTTTTTAACAACAAAACATTTTGACACCGGCAGTATTGAAAATACCCAAGTTGAAACTACCGCCGCCGAACGCATGCACTACTTTCTAATTGCGGGTTATGTATTTGATATTAGCGACGACTTAAAGTTCAAACCTGCAGCGCTCGTAAAACTTGTTAGTGGGTCGCCCCTACAAGCCGATTTATCTGCAAACTTTTTATTGTACGATAAACTTACTTTAGGAGCTGCCTATAGATGGAGCGCAGCAATGAGTGGGCTAGTTGGTTTTCAGGCCACAGAGAATATATTTATAGGTTTTGGATATGATTACCAAACAACCGATATAGAAGCTTATAGCGATGGATCTTACGAAATTATGTTTCGCTTTGAATTATTCAACAGACCAGAGCGCGTATTAACTCCAAGATTCTTCTAAAATTATAAAGACTATGAATACATTATTACGCAACATATTTATTTTCGCTTTAATTTTGCTCACCTCCGGTAGCGCTATTTCTCAAAAAAAGGATATTCAAAAAGCAAACAAAAAATTTGATAGATATGCGTATATAGATGCGCGTGAAATCTACTTAAAAGTAGTTGAGGATGGCTACGAATCTGCGCAAATTTTTCAAAATTTAGGAGATACCTATTATTTTAATAGTGAATACGGCAACGCAGCAAAGTGGTATCTTAAACTCGTAAATAAATATCCAGATGAAGCACAACCAGAGTATTTTTACAAAGCTGCGCAATCACTTAAGAGTTTGGGTAGGTACCAAGAAGCAGATGCATTATTACAAGACTATATAGCAAAAGGAGGAACTACCTTTATAGTAAAAACATACAATGACGATCCGGAATACTTAAAAAGTATAGTTTTTGATTCCAAGGAAATAGATATTGAAAAAGTTGCGGTTAATTCGCCAACTTCAGACTTTGGACCAGCATTCTATATGAATAATAGAATAATATATGCCTCAGCAGGAGAAAATGTAATCCCTAAATTTGACGACTGGACCGAAGAACCATATTTAGACCTCTTTATTGCAGATAGAGGCTCCGATGGCCAGTTGAGGAATTCCGTGCGTGTTGGGGGTGATGTAAACTCCGAATATAACGAATCAACACCATTTTTTACGAAAGATGGAAATACGATGTTTTTTACAAGAAATAGAATTATAGAAGGAAAAAAAGACTTCGATAAATCCAATAAGTTTAAAACCCTCCGACTAACCATCTTTAAAGCTACAAGAGCTGGCGAAAACACATGGAGAAATATAATAGAATTGCCATTTAACAGTGAATCCTATTCTGTAGCGCATCCCACCCTGAGTCCCGATGAAAAAAGATTATACTTTGCTTCTGATATGCCCGGAACCCTCGGAATGTCTGATATTTGGTATGTAGATATTCTTGGGAACGATACTTATGGCCCCCCAGTAAATATGGGTCCAGAAATAAATACCGGAGGGAGAGATTCGTTTCCGTTCATTAGCGACAATAACAACCTGTATTTTGCGAGCGACGGTCGTTCGGGAATGGGCGGATATGACGTATTTGTAGTATCTCTCGATGACTCAGGAAAAGCAGTCGGAACTGCGCAACATTTAGGGCCGCCAACCAATAGTGCTAAAGACGATTTCGGTTTTATTATAAACGAAAAGGAGCGGATTGCCTATTTATCTTCTAATAGAGGTGGAAATAGAGGTAGTGCCGATGACGATATCTATTTGCTCAAAGAAGGTTGTAGCATTACCGTAAAAGGTATTGTGTTTGACGTAGACACAAATGAACCATTGGCAGATGCTCAGGTTAGTTTATTAGATAATTTTAATCAATTGGTAAGCCAAACTACCTCAGGAACTGATGGAAGTTATAAATTTATTGCCGGATGTGGAATACAATATATTGTTAGAGGTATCAAGGAAGATTACACACCCTATGAAACATCTATAAAAACACCTTTCATAACAGGTACTGTGGATGTGCCAATTCCACTAAAACGTATTGGCTGTCCGCCAAACGATCTAAATTGTATCTTAGATTTACAGCCAATTTATTTTGATTTTGACAAATCTAATATCAGACCGGATGCCGAAATTGAATTGGCTAAAATACTGGCTGCTTTAAAACAATATGATCAACTAAAAATAAATATTGAGTCGCATACAGATTCACGCGGTAACGACAATTATAACCTTGCACTCTCTGAAAGACGTGCGCAATCCACACTTAAGTGGCTTGTTAAAAAAGGAATTGATAAGAGCAGACTTACTGCTAAAGGATTTGGTGAATCACGACTTATTAATAAATGTTCTAATGGCGTAAAATGTACGGCCGAAGAACACCAATTAAACAGAAGATCTATGTTCATCATACAAGATTGATGTCTGTATTGTAAATAATTAAGGCGTACCCTTAAATCTCCCCGATTTACAACTATAAACCTTTGTAAAAGCGCTACTTATTGCTATAAGTTAGTTGCCATTACATAAATGCCGCTATCCTAAAAAGATAGAGCGGCTTGCTCCCTAGTAATAAGGAATTTAATGTAAAACGTTTTTAAAAACTGCAGTTAATGACTTCACTTAAACAAATATTGTTAATTGGTTTTTTGTTGTTTGCAAATGCTGTGCTTTCGCAAGAAGTGAAAATAGCAAAAGCAAATGAGCAGTTTGATAAATACGGCTATATCAACGCAAGAAAAATCTATCTTAGAGTTGTTGAAAATGGCTACTCATCGGCAGAAATATATAAGAAACTAGGCGATACCTATTATTATAATAGTGATTATGTAAATGCTGAGAAATGGTATTATAAACTTCTTAAAGAATTTCCTGATGCGATAGAAACCGACTATTACTACAGAATTGCCCAAACATTAAAAAGTTCAGGAAAATATCAGGAATCTGAAGCTGTAATGAATATTTTCTTTACTAAAGGTGGCGAAGAAAAGAATATTAAAAAGTTTGATAACGATCCTGAATATTTGCAGAGTTTAGGGGTTCATCCTTTTAAATATGTAATAAATAAAGTTGCCGTAAATACAAAGTTATCTGACTTTAGTCCTATCTATTATAAAGATAAAATAGTTTTTTCCTCCACTGCGAGAAATCGAGATGATTTCAAAAAACACAATTGGAGCAATATGCCATTTTTAGATTTATATGTTGCCGAAATTGATAGCGATGGAGGCCTTTCAAACTCAAGACATCTTGATGGAGACGTAAATACTAAATTTCACGAATCAACACCTGTTTTTACAAAGGACGGTAAAACAATGTACTTTACCAGAAACAACTACCTCGAAGGTAAAAAGGGATTTGATAAAGGCAGGGTTATTAAATTAAAAATACTAAGAGCCGATCTAAAAGTAGGTAAAGACGGTAGTGAGTACTGGGGCGATATAACCGATTTACCATTTAACAGTAATAGTTTTAACAACGCACATCCCGCGTTGAGTCCAGACGGAA
Source organism: Aequorivita flava (assembly GCF_038742595.1). Lineage (NCBI taxonomy): Bacteria > Pseudomonadati > Bacteroidota > Flavobacteriia > Flavobacteriales > Flavobacteriaceae > Aequorivita > Aequorivita flava. The sequence goes on from NZ_JBANCF010000021.1 coordinate 7,606, forward strand.
AACGCCTCTATTTTGCGTCAGATATGCCAGGTAGCTACGGACGTTCAGATCTTTATCGGGTAGATATAAAGAAGGAAAAGGATAGTACAATTACCTATGGCGTACCAGTAAACCTCGGCCCGGAAGTAAATACAAGATCTCGAGAAACCTTTCCGTTTATTAGTGAAAACAACACTTTGTATTTTGCAAGTGATGGCCATTTTGGTCAAGGTGGGCTAGACATTTATGTGGCAACATTAGATACAGATGGAAGCTTAAAACAAGTTTCCAATTTTGGACCGCCTATTAATACCAAAATGGATGACTTTGGTCTCATAATTAAAGAATCTCAAGGAAGTGGTTATTATACGTCAAATGCCGCAGGTGGTCGTGGCGCTATTGACGACGATATCTATTATTTCTACGAAAAATGTGTAATGACCATCAATGGAATCGTAACTGATATTGATACCCAAGAACTTCTCCCAGGCTCCGAGGTGTCATTGCTCAATGCCGATAACATCGAAATTGAACGAGTAACCGTCGGTGAAGATGCTGCCTTCAGTTTTACAACCGAATGCGATACCAGATATATTATTAGAGCAACAAAAAAACTGTATTTTCCAAAAGAAGAAGTTGTCGAAACACCGGACCAGGGGGGTGTAATAGATTTAAATATTCAATTAAAATTGAAAGATCCGTGCCCACCAAACGATCTAGGATGTATTTTAGAACTTCAGCCTATTTATTTTGATTACGACGAAGACTACATACGCCCAGATGCCGAAATTGAATTGGCCAAAATACTGTATGCTATGGAGCTATACCCTGAACTTGTAATTCATATTGAATCGCATACCGATTCAAGAGGAAGAGATAGTTACAATATGAAACTTTCAGAAAGAAGAGCGCAATCTACTTTAAATTGGATCGTAGAAAAAGGTATAGATGAGTCGCGCTTGACCGCGAAAGGATATGGAGAAACTATGTTAATAAACAACTGCGGAAATGATGCCGAATGTACCGAAGAAGAACATCAATTAAATAGAAGATCAATGTTTATAATACAGGATTAGGCTAACCAAGTTATATTCCTAAAAAGCGTTCAATACGTACTATTGAGCGCTTTTTGCTTTTAATACAGCCGCCCTTTTCGTATTTTTGAACCAAAAGATTTTTAATATGATTGAAGAACAAGTTATCCTGGTGAATGAAAAAGATGAGCAGTTGGGACTTATGCCCAAACAAGAGGCACATGAAAAAGGTGTTCTTCATCGCGCGTTTTCCGTTTTTATTTTTAATCATAAAAATGAATTATTATTACAACAACGCGCATTGCATAAATATCATACGCCCGGACTGTGGACAAATACTTGCTGTAGCCATCAGCGCCACAACGAATCATCGCTGGCAGCAGGGAAAAGGCGCCTTTTTGAAGAAATGGGCTTTACTACCGATTTAAAAGAGACCACCACCTTTATTTATAAGGCCCCGTTTGATAATGGACTTACAGAACACGAATTAGATCATATATTAGTTGGTAGCTTTAACGGAACACCTGAAATAAATCCTGAAGAAGTTGCAGCCTGGAAATGGATGGATCTCGAAGCTGTAAAAACAGATATAGCGCAAAATCCAAACATATATACGGCTTGGTTTAAAATTATTTTCGACAAATTTTACCAACATTTAAAAGTATGAGCCTAACCGTATATAGAAAAGCACATTTTAATGCGGCGCATCGCCTTTTTAGAGAAGAATGGGATGATGCCAAAAATCTTGAAGTTTTTGGAAAATGCAGCAATCCAAATTATCACGGCCATAATTATGAATTAGAAGTGGGCATTTCTGGCGAAATCGATCCTAAAACCGGCTTTTTAATAGATTTAAAAATCTTGCGGGATATTATAAAGGAAGAAGTGGAAGACCCATTCGATCATAAAAATTTAAATCTTGAAGTCCAGGAATTTAAAAACCTTAATCCCACTGTAGAAAACATTGCAGTTGTAATTTGGAAAAAAATTAGAGCTCGAATCGATTCGAAATACGGTATTTCAATAAAACTTTACGAAACTCCACGTAACTTCGTTGTTTATAACGGTAATTAATGATTACAATTTCAACATTATATCCTTTAAAATTTTACCCTATACTGAAGGAAAAAGTATGGGGCGGTACGAAATTGTACGAACTTTTCCATAAAAATTCAAAAGATAATGTAGGGGAGAGCTGGGAGATATCTGGTGTTGAAAATAATATTTCAGAAATTGCAAACGGACCCTTTAAAGGCAAAACTTTAAATTGGTTGTTAGAAAACTATAAAGAAAAATTGGTTGGTGAAAAAGTATATTCAGATTTTGAAAATCAATTTCCATTGCTCTTTAAGTTTATTGATGCTTCCGAAAACCTCTCTGTGCAAGTACATCCCGACGATGCATTAGCTAAGCAACGACACAATTCCTTCGGAAAAACCGAAATGTGGTACATTCTGAATGTTGAAAAAGGAGGTGAACTTATTCTTGGTTTCAACCAAAAAATGGATAAGCAAAAGTATTTAAAATCGCTTTCCGAAAATAAAATTCCGGAAATTCTTAATTCTGAAACCGTTAAAAAAGGTGATGCGTTTATTTTAAATCCAGGTACGGTACACGCCATTGGTGCAGGGGTGTTACTGGCCGAAATTCAACAAACATCAGATATTACCTACCGAATTTACGATTGGGATAGACCAGATACTAACGGCCAAATGCGCCAATTACATACCGATTTAGCATTGGATGCTATCAATTTTAATCCGCCAAAATCAAGAATGACTTACGGACAAGCGAAAAATACTCCTGTGCATATTGGCACTACAGATTTCTTTGTTGTAAATAAACTCGTGCTGTCCAAAAGTTATCGTAAAGACCTAAAATCAATTGCCTCCTTTACGGTTTATATGTGTTTAGAAGGCAGCACAATAATTGAAACAGATGGCTATTCGGAAGAATTAAAAAAAGGTGAAACCATACTTATTCCTGCACAAATAGCTGAAATAAAATTTATTACCAATTCAGCTAGCTTTTTGGAGGTGTACATTCCGTAAATCTTCGTACCTTTGCCCGATTTAAAAAATATTGAAGTAAATAGATACAACAAATAATAAAGAAGAAAATGGCAAACGTAAGAAATTTAAAAAAAGATATTAATTATGTTTTAGGCGATATTATTGAAGCAGTTTATATTTGGGAATTAACCAATGCAGACAAGGATAATAAAAAAGCTGAAGCAATTATTGATGAAGCAATTACAACTTTTGATGAGCTTATTGCTAAGGTAAATCAAAAAGATGTGGAAAATAAAAAGAAACATTTCAAGGAGGTAAATGCCGAACTTGAAACACGTGGTAGAGAAATGATAAACAAAATTAACGCGTTATAAAATAGAATCACTTTTTTTACGCATTTCAATAAAAGACTCCAATTCCTTACCGTATTTGGAGTCTTTTATTTTAGGTGAAAGCGATTGATATACAGTGTCTAAATATTTAAGATTAGAACTGTATGCTTCACTTAAAATTAAATAGGGCGCAACCTCATAATCGCTGTGATTCATTGCAAAATTTATAGTGGTAAAATATTTACTCTTTATTAATGATTGCTGCTTTCTATTTAAATCCATTTCCAGAGAATCATTATTATTGTTGCCTTTTTTAAAGCGTTCTGAAATATATTCAAGATTCTTCGCTACATAACGCTGTCTTAATTTTTCAAACTCTCTAAAAATACTGTCATTGGCCGAACCTTTTACTATGGCTGCGCTACCAAAATTCTTTAAATTAGTTTGAATATGCATCGGATGGTTTTCTGCAAAAAATGCAATCCGATCATCCCGCAAAGTTCCATCTTTTAGTCTAACGTATAAATAATACATTTCTGGACTTTCAATTTTTTCTGAAAATGTAAAATCTGAAAACCCATCAACAATCATCGAATCTACGGTAACCAAGAGCGTGTCATCAAATTTTTGAAGCAATAACGTGCCCTTTTTTAAGCCTTTTACTGTCCCCGTCAGATTCATTTTGTCAGAATCTGTTGAGCAACTAATAAAACTTATAAAAAATATTAAAATAGTAAATAGGTAACGCATGTTAACTTTTTTAAACGGAATGCAAAGATGATATTTTTTTTTAAATATTTATGCACCCGAAGCTAATTGCATCAACACAGTGCATATAATTGCAGCGACGGTGCCAATAGCGTACCCAAAGACGGCTAATAGTACTCCAACCGTCGCCAATGAAGGGTGAAAAGCGGAAGCAACAATTGGTGCCGAAGCTGCTCCTCCAACGTTTGCTTGGCTCCCCACCGCCAAAAAGAAATACGGAGCACGAATCATTTTTGCAACTAAAATCATTAAACCTGCATGCACGGCCATCCATACCAAACCAATTACGATTAACCACATATTTTCAAAAATTAGGGTTAAATCCATCTTCATTCCAATGCTGGCTACTAAAATGTAAATAAATACACTACCAAATTTGCTGGCGCCAGCACCTTCATATGCTTTTGCTTTTGTAAATGATAGTAGAACTCCAATTATAGTAGTTATTGTTATCATCCAAAAGAAACTGGAATCGAGAAAAGTAAATATATTTCGGGTTATTCCTTTAGGTATTTGATTTACAATAGAGGTGAAAAAGCCACTTAAATAATCGGCTCCAAAATGTGCAAAACTCACCGTTCCAAAGGCAATGGCTGCCAATATCATCAAATCCGTTAGAGTTGGATTTCTATCTACTTTTTTAGCATATTCTGAAACTTTATCCTTCAAACCATCTATTGCAGAAGTATCTGCCTTTAGCCATTTATCAATCTTTGCAGATTTTCCAATTCCGAAAAGAATAATTGCCATCCAGATATTTGCCACTACAATATCTACAAATACCATCCCTCCGTATAATTTTTGGTTGTAGCCGTAAATTTCAAGCATTGCAGTTTGGTTGGCACCACCGCCAATCCAACTACCTGCTAATGTTGAGAGTCCGCGCCAAACAGCGTCGGCACCTTCGCCACCTACTGCTTCTGGATGTATAGAGCCAACAATCAATACAGCCAACGGGCCGCCAAGTACAATCCCGATGGTTCCCGCAAAAAACATAATAAGAGCCTTCGGACCCAGATTTAAAACGCCTTTTAAATCTATGCTTAGAGTCATTAACACCAAGGCAGCAGGTAATAAATACCGGCTGGACATATAGTATAAACTTGTACTGCCAGTAGTAGCTTCGCCAGTATCTGCGACGGTGGTCCATTCTGGCGAAATAACGCCCGCAGTAGTCAATAATGCAGGGAGGAAATAAGCCATAAATAACGCGGGAACAATACCGTAGAATTTATTCCAAAATCCTTCTTTGCGCGAAGACGTGTAAAAAATAAAGCCCAAGGCTAGCATTAATATTCCAAAAACTATCGTGTCATTGGTAAAAAGGGGAGTGGTATCCTTTAAAATTTCGGCAGTAGTATCTTGCATTTTTGATGGTTTTGCTGCAAAATACAATTATTTTTTAATTTCAATTATTTTTTAATAAAATCGCTAATAATACTAATTAATTTAGGCATTACCGGCAGGTTATAAATATTATACGACTTGCTGTTCTCCAGGTCGTTACCTTCAATTTCTTTAAAGATATGATTCATCTTGGGAATAATTTCATATTTGGCATCGGGCTTTGCAGTCTTTAGTAATTCTGCTTCCGAAAGTTGAACCTGAATATCTTTTTCACCATTAATAAGTAAAACGGGAATCTTCAATTTTTGAATTTCTATTTTGGGATTGTACTGCATCCAAGTATAAATAAAAGGCTGAATTTCCTTTCGAAAAATTGAAGCCAATCCAGGACTGTAATTAGACGCCACACCATTGGCCCGAAGATCATCGAATGAAGAACGGGCATTATCAACCAAGCCTGGTGCTTGCTCCGCTAGTTGCGCTACAATTACGTCATCAATTTCCTGCCCCGCACCAGCTATAGAAATAAATCCGGCAGCGCCATTTTGTGCAGCTATCATTCCTACGAGCGACCCTTGACCGTGCCCAATGATATATATTTTTGAAAATCGTGGATCTTTTTTGAAATATTCAAGAATGGCAATTGCATCAGTAATAAAATCGTCAAATTGAATGTTTCTTTCGTTTAGCGCCCGGCTCTTCATTTGTTTTACAATTCTTTTATCGTATCTAAACGAAGCAATTTGGTTTTGGTAAAGGCCTTCGGCTAAATATTTTAAAGCATTGTTTACCATCATTTGTTGGTTTCCGTTTCTATCCGTGGGACCGCTATCACCAACAATAATAGCTAATACCGGTTCTTCAATATTTTCAGGAACCATTAACGTTCCATCAATAAGAGGTGTAATGCTAAGATTTTCGGTATGGTATTTATTAGTTTGGGCATTAACTATTCCTATAGAAAAAAGGAAAAAGATTAAACAATGTTTCATTTTAAGATGTGTTTTTACACTTTGGTATCATGCGTTTCTTTAACAAATAAATTCACTTAATATTGCTTTTCAGTTTTATTAAATTATAGTATTTGGGGCTATTTTACAGGTTTTTAAAAGTAGTGAAATGCATCAAATAAAAATTATTTTCTTTTTTTAATCGGCAGGAATCACTTTTGAATTTATGGATGCTATCTTTGCTGCGATTGAAATTGAAATATATAACGACATTTAAATATGAAAAAAGCAGTTTTAGTTTTGTTGGTAGTATTGTTTTCGAACGGACTTTTTGCCTCGGAAGATTGGGGGAAAACAGGTCATCGCGCGGTGGGTGAAATTGCCGATGATTACTTGAGTAGAAAAGCCGAAAAGGAAATTTTAAAATTGTTGGATGGCCATTCGTTGGCATTTGTTGCAAATTATGGCGATGATATAAAAAGCGACCGTAATTTTGATATGTACCGTCCTTGGCACTATGTAAGTTTTCCTTTTGGTGAAAAATACGAAACCTATCCTAAAAGTGAAAAAGGCGATATTATTCAAGGTATAAAAAAATGTGTTGCTGTTTTAAAAGATAAAAACAGCTCTAAAGAAGACAAGGTTTTTTATCTTAAAATGTTAGTACATTTTATGGGAGACCTTCATCAACCATTGCATATTGGTTTGGCCGAAGATAAGGGCGGAAACGATTTTCAGGTTCGTTGGTTTAAGGATGGTTCAAATTTACATACAGTATGGGATTCAAAAATGATTGATTTTTACGATATGTCTTATAGCGAATTAGCCAAGAATACAGATGTGCTTTCAAAGCAACAAATAGAAGCCGTTAAGAAGGGTACCGTAATAGATTGGATGTACGAAAGTCGGGAAATTTGCGAAAATATCTATCAAAACACCGAAGTGGGTGAAAAGCTAGGATACAATTATATGTATAAATATATGGATGTGTTGCGTTTTCAGCTTCAGAAAGGCGGGATACGATTGGCAACAGTTTTAAACGAAATTTTTAATTAATTTCTAAAGTTGTTTTTACTACGTATATAAATACGCCCAGTACATGAGCCCAAGCTGTAGTGGCAACCTAACAATAAGCAACCATTTAGGAAGTTTCATCGCGGCCTTTTCATTTTGAAGCATATAAATATGCACGGGAATAAACGCAAATAGCATTACAATAATACCCCAAGCGGCCTCAATTTGTGTGTTTTTATTAAGCAACATAAATCCGAGTATCATTTCAATAATACCGCTCAGCACTACGATTGTACCATGAGCAGGAATGTAAGGTGGCAAGACGCGTTCGTAGAGTTTAGGTTTTCGAAAGTGATTCATTCCGGCAAGCACTAAAAGTACGCCCAGTAAATATTGATGCCAAGGTAACATAGCTTAATTTTAATTTTTAAAAGTAATCTTTTTGAAACTTTTACCAACCTAGATATTCTTAAAAAGTGAAAGCCTTTCTATTTTTTAGAAAGGCTTTCTTTTTTAATTACTTATTTATGATAAAAATTAGTCTTTAATCAAGCGCTTAACAGTGCTTGCTTTTTCACCAATAATCTGTACCATATAAACGCCAGCCGCGAGCGATGAAACATCTACCGCTTTTTCACCCTGCATAGTGCGAAGGTCTATCT
>NZ_JBANCF010000022.1:0-15138 GCF_038742595.1 Aequorivita flava
AGTACAACAATAGAAAACATCAGGGAATTAAAAGACAAAAGCCAAGAAACCTTTATACTTTTGAAAAACAAGTTCAACTAAAATCAGCTTGATAGTGGTCTAAAGAATAGGTAGTACTACAGAACTCATTGGTTTTCTCTCTACAAAAAATTACTTAGAGGACGACGACATTCCTTATCCAACTTTAAAGAATGTAGAAGAAGTAACAGGACTCAAACCCTCTCAATTAAGAAAACAACTTAAATTGATTTACGATAGATTGTTTCACCATGAGTTTCAGATGGATTTTTATGACACTGAGGTTCATATTTGTATAGAACATTTTAAAAGGTACGCATCATTTAAGTGCTCAAACTTAAACTATATACCGAGAATTGGTGAGAATATTATTTTAAATTTTCTTCAAGCCAAAGTAGGAACTAGTTATTTCTACGTTGAAGATGTACGTCATGAATTTGTGGAGAAGAAGCAAATTATTTTTTTAATGTTAAAAGGTGGGTTTTATAACTCATATTGGTATTATAGAAAACATAAAGCCATCGAATTAAGAGAAATTAGTGTCATGGATGAGCTTAATCTATACGATCTTCAAATTAAAGCAAAGCTGGGTAGAAATTATTAAAACACATAGCTAAAACTAGTGTACACTAAAGCGATTTTATGAAGAGGATTTTAAGGTACGAAGAAACTGGTTTTTGGGATGTGGGGACTTTTTATTACTACTTTATCTTACTAAATTTTGGTGCATTACTCATATCATTGAACTTTGGGTATTTACCATTTTTCTCAATGTAAATTGCCCAACAATCATATTCACACTTTGCTACTTCTCCCATTATTCTTAAATCTTTTGGTAATGGATTTTTTATGTTACATTCAAAAGGTCTTATTGCAACATAGATATTGCTCTTTATATCATCATAGTTTTGATAAGCATATAGGAATCTATCCGCACCACCGTGATGTGTTCTAATCTTTTTAATAGTCGCATCAAATTGACGTAAACGACTTCTTAAACCACCTTTTGAGTTAGTAATTCCAATATATTCCAATTCTGGAATAAAGTCAAAAGTGTTAAGAGGTTTAGATGAAACAGCAATACAATAAATACCAGGATACTTAATACCAACTAAACTATTTCTATCTTCCCATTTTACCCAATTTGTAAACTTTTCTACCATAATTTTTTATTCTAATAATGATGCGTAATTACGTGTGTTTAAAAACTGACCGAATGCAAAAAAGGCTTCATCTAATTTCTTTATATCTTTTATATTTTGCGACTTTATAAATGGTAAATACCGTTCAAAATAGAATTGCTCTTTAGCTTTATTGTTAATTGACGTATTTGAAATATTAGACCAATCTTCTTTATGGATAAATAAAAATGTTCTGTGGATGTGCTGGTCATAGATAGGGTATTTAGTTGGTTTTATGATGTGTAATAAAAATATCTTCCAAACTGCTGATAGGTTTTTAAATTCCTTTTTAAATACTTCAATATCTAAAACATCACTATTCTTTAACTTATTAATAACTGTTAGTTTGCTATTGATTTTAGTATCTAAAGACTTTTGCTTTTGAACACTTAAACGCATACCGTTTTTCCATTCATATAAGTTTTGAATATCATTTTTGGTTAGTGGTTTTTTACTGATTGATGCTTTATAAATAGCTTCGTTTGAGAATGAATAAAGTTTAGACCAAAAATTAATAAAGTCATTTAAATCAACTATATCAGTATTATTCAATATGACTAAATTCATTTTATAATGCATCTATTAATGACTGAACTGTCACATTTTTACGATTTTCAATAGTATTATTTTCAATATTTATTGGATTGATGCCTAAAGTAGCACAGGTTTCTTCAACAATAGTGTGTATTGATTCTTTTTCGATATTTATATTTTTTGTTTCTGTACCATTGTCATTAATATAGGTGATGTTTGCTTTACAAAACGAAGAGAGTCTTTTCGTGCCGTTACTTTCTATAACCATTAACCAATCTTTAATTGTAATACCTATAGTGTAAATTGTACCATCTGCTTTAGTAAATGATATTTTGAATGTACTATTTGGTTTTGCTATTTGAGCATCTCGTTTAATCAGCTCAAGTTTTTTTAAAACTTCTAAAATTTTAATCAACTCAATCTTATAAATTGGTGAATCAATATCGTTATGAGCTAATGAATTTAGTATAACACTTTTATAAGTTTTTAAGTCCTTAAAATCTGTGTAGTCTAAACCCTCCTTTGCACAAAACCATTCCAAATGACTTATTTTGTCGTTTAAATTTTGAGATTTAGTTTCGTAAACTCCATCATTATTTAGAGATATGGCATACTTCTTTTGGTCTGGATACAAGTTATCTAATATTTCTTCACAATGAGTCCTTAAATAAATGCCTGCTGCTGGGTAATCGTGTTTATTAATAAAGTACTCTGCCTTTTTTAATTTATTTGGATGAGAATAAATAATTGGTATTTCTGTACTTGATGAAGAATCTACATACATTTCTTTATATAGCCAGCTATCTTTTAAACCTGCATTTCTGATTTTATCTTTTAAATAGAAAAATAAACTTCTATCGTGAGTCAAAAAAAGTAACTGATAATCATCTGTAAATTTGTTTGCAGGATCTAATATAAAATCAATAAGCCTATCTCGATTATTCATATCCAAACTTATCATAACATCATCAAATACTATGAACTTTAAAATATCCCCTGCTTGAGCATTAATGCGTCTTCTTAATATTGTCAAGCGAATAGCTATTGCTATCGCTGTTATTTTAGCTTCGTTTAAAAATGACTGCGGTCTATTTATTGTAATTTGTTTACCCATATAACAGGTTATTACAAATTCAATTTTAAAAGGTGTAAAATGAAAATTTACATCTGCTTTATGGTATTTTAACTCATCATAATGTAATTCAAATTCAATATCATAACCTAATTTTTCAAGCATATCAGGTGCATTGACATTAATGAAGTCTATTAAGTCCTTCATTTGCTCATTAAAATGTGTAGCAAAAGCGTTAAAAGCTTTATTTTCAGGGCTATTTTTATATACTTGGATTGTTTTGTTTTTGCCATTCACAGTTGTACCAGGACCTTTTTTAATTTCCTCATACATATCGGAAGCATTTGTGAATGATTTTATAGCCCCATTTCTAATTAAATCTTTACTTGGAAAATTAAGATATGGCAGTATATGACCAATAAATATATCCGCTAAATCCATTTTTTGCCCATTCCAAAAGTCTTGAAACTTGTATAGTACTTTATAGCTTATAAAATCTGATGCTTGATTAACTTCCCTTGCAACGGTATCATCTTTAATAGCAGTATCTAACAAAGAAACATTATATTCTAAAGCTGGGTTATGTTTGGTAACTACCTTAATGAATGAGTTATAGTGTTCTGGTATAGGTGGTGCAGCAGGAATGTTTGATGCGTGAATATTAACTAAAGACTGTTCGTGTTCTGAATGATGTTTAAAATACTTTTCTATCTCCGAAGCATCTTTTTTTAAAGAAGCCTCAAAAAGCGTATATAATGCCCAGTAAATAGAACTCTTACCACTACCATTTTCACCATAAAGCAAAAGATGTTTACCATCTAATTTTATTGGCTCTTGCTCATTAAAAAATTTGAAATTATGTATTTGTAAAGTATCTATCCTGCTCATTAGTTAACTGACTTTCTAACAACAGCTAAAGTATCTTTACTACGTGTTTCAATTAGTAATATTCTTTGACGAACTTCATTTTCTGGCTTTTGATACCATAGGTAAAAGTCCTTTATAATTACAGCTTTTTTGCTTACGTCATTAATTTTCTCAATGGATTGCGGGTTTATAAACTGTAAAACATCTAAACCTTTTTCTTTCATATGCTTTTCAAAATATAACTCGTATATCATCATATCCAATACTTCTTCTATATGAGCCGCTACTCTTTTATTTTCGGTATGACTTACAACATCTTTATTCTTTGGATTATGCAGATAGATAAGATAATCTGTCAATATTTTAAAATTATTAATATTTTCAGGTTGAATAATAGGAATATTAACTAAAGGCTCTTTATCTATTTGATAATTGTTTCCTTGCATTTTACCCTTAAAGCGTAGCCAAAAAGCAATAAGTTTTGAATTTAAAAGTGCTGTTAAGTATTTAAGATTGAATCTATCTGTTTTTATAACATAAAAAGTAGCAGATAAATAACTATCAAAATCTAAATAGGTAAATACAGGTTCTGAAGGGCATTTTCTTTGAACAGCTATTTTTTCTCCAATGAAAAAATCTTCTTTCCTTGCTCTATGTAAACCGTAAGGTTTGTTGTCTGATGTTATAATATGCTGAAACTTATCTAAATGATTCTTAATGTTAGGGTAGTTATCTAATGAATTAGGTTTGTTGAAACTGGAATCTGTATATATTATATATTTATCATCCGATTTTTCACCGAAGTATTTCTGAAAATGGCTTGTGTCTGAATAATATCTTTTAAGAAATTTAAATTCATTTTCATTTAGATTTAACTTTCCAACTTCATAATCATTTATTCCAAAAATACCGTCACCAACTTTATATGAGGAATCAAGTTGTGATAACATCTTTTTTGCGATAAAGTCATAATGCGGATGTATTCCATTCGCAACTTCAGAATCATTTAAAAATAAAATATCATTAGAAAGAATTTCGGTTAGAACATTGTCAATTTTAGGATTGTTAAAAGTAATTAGTGCATCATAATATAAAGTACTATCAAAGTTTAAAATATACTTCTCATCAATACTATCATCATTATCAAAGTTTAAGAAATGTATAAGTTCACTTTCTTTAATTGTATCATCTTTGAGCAAAGAATATCTTAATGGATACGTTGATTGAGGAACTTCTTTTTTGAGCAAATAAATCATTGTTTGAATACCTGCTGATTTAAAAACTTTATAATTCCAAAAATCTGTAAAGAGTTTGATTTCGGTTTCTTTTAAAACTTTATTTCTGAAAATAGAAGCACCAGCACTTGTAATCCAGTTATTTTGTGCAATAAAGCATTCAACACCTTTTGCTTTTAATAAATCTAAACTTATACAGGCGAAACCATACCATAAGTCCATTTTACCTTGGTAATACTCTGAATTTCTAAAACCATCAAAAGCCTTTTTACTTGTGTATTCTTTTATATAAGGTGGATTGCCAATGACTATATCAAATCCTCTTTTACTATCATCAGGGTTAATAATAGGGTTTAATATTTCTGGGAAATCTAAACGCCAATCAAAATGATTAAAAGGTTTATTATTTGTCTTTAAAGTGTTTATTTTCTGTAAGGTTCGTTTCCAACCTTCTGTTTCTAACCACTTTTCAGTTTCTTTTTTAGATAGTTTTTTTCCTGCTTGTTTTTGATACCCTTTTGTTTCGATCATTAAGGTTAATTGCTTTGAAAGAATATCTAATTTTAAATCTCTAATTTCTTTTTTTAAAGTTGACTTTAAGTTGGCATCAGCTGTGAAAAACTGTTTTTGTTTAGCAGAAATTGTTTTTAACAATTCTGTTTTTTCGTTTATCAATTCTTGAGCAAAAAAACCAGCCTTTGTATCATCAGTACTCCAATCTATCTCAATAATTTCATCCTCAAACTTACCAACTAAAGAATTTCCGACTACTATTTTATATACTAAATTAGGTAATGGTTTTGGCTCTTCCTCGTCAACTATAAGACTTAACCAAAAGCGTAGTTGGGCAATATCTACTGCGCCTTTTTCAATATCTACCCCATAAATAGAGTTTTGTATGATATTTTCTTTTACTGTAGCAGGACTCCATACTTTAAAGCCTAAATCGAAAGCAATTCGTTCTTTTAAAGCAAATATCTCTTGCAATAAACCCATAGGGAATGCACCAGAACCAATAGCAGGGTCGCATATTTTTACTTTATCTAAAAGATTATTTATTTCATTTAATTGTGTGTCTGTTAATGCTTCTTTGTTTTTTTGTTTTACAAATAGACTGATTCCGTCTTTTATCTCGACTACGCTCGATACAGGCTCATTATCACCTAAATGTGTTACTAAATACTCAATCAAGGATTCTTGCGTCATATATTGCACAATTTCCTTTGGGGTATAGAAAGCACCTTTGTCTTTATTGTCTTCCAGTAAGTTTTCAAAAATATGACCTAACATTTCAGGGTCAACCGCTACGGTATGTTCCTCTGGGCTGTTTTCGTAAATCGTAAAATTAAAGCGATTAAAAAACTCAAATAAATCTGTAAACAACTCACTTGGAAATATTAAATGGTCGAACTTATCTGATTCTTTTTCAAACAACCCTCCATTTAAGTATGGTATTTTAACGATTGAGCCATCAGGCATTTCAAAATTGTCGTTATCTCTTTTTTGGTTTAAGGTATCATAAAACAACTTGGATAGCCAAAGCGGATAAAAATTATCATTTTCTCCTGCCTGTTTGTAAAAGTTTTGAATGAAGTTTTTATCTCCGTTACCTTCTTTGTAATTCGTGTTGGTAGCACCTAACCAACCTTTTTTCTGAATAAAATATAAGAAGACTATTTGGCCTAACAACTTTTTACAGAAGTCACGAGCATCTTTTTTATCGCCATTAAAAACAGATGCTAAAAAAGGGGATGGGTTTTGAACTTTAACTAACTCATATTTACCACCTGTTTTCTGAAATTCTTCTCCAGTAAGATACTTTACGAACTTCGCATAGTGGGTTTCTCGATACTCATCAAAAAACTCTTTAGACATTGCCTCAACTGCAAATGCCTCTTGTATGTCTTTAACTTTTATTTGAAACTTGCTATCTAACTCTTGAAAGCGGTCTATTGCTGTACGGTAGGTTTCCTCTTTATCACCAAACACATAAGTATAGCGTTTTGGATTGGTTTCTTTGGTTTGTACTTGACCTTCTTCAAAAAAACTATCGTAAGCTATAAAAGAAAAACGCCAATGTTTGTCTGTAACATCTTCATATTTAAAAGTTGCAAATACTGCGTTGTTACCAATAATTAGTTTTTTTACTAATGCGCCTAAACCTACACGAGCAATTTTAACTTGTCTGAAGTCTTCAACGGTTACCTCATACAATTCAATTTTTCGGTTGTCGTGCGTTTTGAACTCACCGTACTTAACAACTTTTTTAGCTGTGCGTTTTTCGGTATCGGTTAATTCTACTTCCTGTTCACCTTCTTTATTGTAAATTATATAATCTTTTACAGATTTGTTGAAAATAGGCGTTAGTACATTTTTTTCAAATGAATCTCTATTATAACTTTCTTTGAATATTTGATATAGTGTGCTTTCCATTATTTAGCTTCGATATAAGATTCTGAAATGACAATTTGAGGTTTACTAAATAGTGAAGCTCTTTGTTGTTTTATTCTTGCTGTATCGCTAAAGTTCATTGATTTTAATACATCATTAAATACATTCTCAACAACCTTTTGAGGGTCGTTTTCTGTATTTGATTTAAAGAACTTGTTTAATTTGTTAGGTAGTTGTCTATGAGAACCTTTATAAATTTCGTCTAATGCTCTTTGTAATTGATGTTTTATAAATTCATTTTCGGCTACACCAATAAAAAACTCTAATTGCGTTATTACTTTCTTTTCGGTAGCCGATAGTTGTGCTTTTGTCACATTTTTAGTTTCGATGTTTTTGGCAATCGTTTTGAAATGCGTTAAGGCTTTTGATACTTGTTTATGATGATACTCTGGTAGCTTTACTGCCTTTTCTTTTGTAGTTGCTTTAAAAATTTTAGCTGCATTAACAAAGGTGAGTTCGTGAACGACATTGTTTTCATCTGTTTTATAGAAAACACCTGGGTGACCTTCGCTTTTTATATAGGTGATGGATGCGTTATCTACATTGATAAATGAATCTACATTACTTGTTTTACGTGCAATACGTGACTTTTTAGGAATGTTTTTGATTTGGTTGAACTTGTTGATGTTGTACTTTTTAAAACCTCTTAATTCCTGTAAAAACAATAAAGTTTCGTTAATCTCTTCTTTTAGTTTAGAACCATATAAACCAGCTTCTCCAACTTCTTCTAATTGAGAATAGATTTGACTATCCTCTCCAAAAGCAGAGTGAAACGCCTGTAACTTTTTAATTGCGGTATTGGTTAATTTAATTTGGTTATCTGATTTGTCTGATGGATAGAAATTAAATACGTGTATCTCATCGGCTTCCGTACCAATACGATTAACACGCCCTATACGTTGCATTAAACGAGTAGAGTTCCAAGGTACATCATAGTTAACAATAACATTTGAGCGGTGTAGGTTGATACCCTCTGCCAATACTTCGGTAGTAAAAATGATATTATAATCGTTTTTCCAATCTGCCTTTTCTTGATTAGCATCAAAGTTTTCTAATATAATTGGAAACTTATCTTTTCGATTATCTGCGCTAATTGTCAAAATTTTACTTAATCCTATATCGTGAAGTGTATCACTAACATATTCAATAGTTTCTTTTGATTCAGAGAATACTACTAATTTACCAGAATGATTGTTTTTCTTATTTAGGAATTTAGATTTTAAATCGGCTATGAACTTATCTAATTTAGGGTCGTAATCGATTTTTTTCCAATCTTCAACTAATTGTTTAATTTTCTTTTCATCTTCCTTTAGTAACTCAATAAAATCTTCTTTAAAGTCTTCGGCTACATATATTTGATTATTGCCACCTTTAGCATTTATCTTTTCCTCTAATGCTTCTTCGTTACCCTCATTTAAGTATTTATTAACGTCAATATCTGGTGCAACATAGACTTTATCATCTTCAAACATTTTAATCATATGCTTGGTGTTTCTATGTAGCCTTGAAAGTGACATTTTAAAGGCATAAAAACTACTTTCTAAACGTTTCACCAATAAGGTTTTCATAATTGCAGATAGCCTGTTGGAAATAGAAGTAACATCACCATATCGCTTTCTGTCCTCTTCATTAATAAGGTACTCTATAGCTCTATATCTATAAAACCCTAAACCATCAACTGGATTTCTGTTTTCATCCATTGAAGTAAGCATCGTAATTGTACTATCGAACAAAACACTTAATGCATCATCAAATTCATACTTTACTTCATTAGGTGGATTAATTTTAGGGAATACAATACCTTGTTCCTCGATGTCTTTTTTAAAGTCTTCATTGTTTACAATATCAGTACGACTACGACGAATTACTAAAGGCTCAATGACTTTATCCCTTATTTTATCGAATATTGCTTTTACCTTATCTATATCAAGAATATCGTCTTTTTTTAACTCATCATATTCATCCTTTAGAGGTTGAAAAAATGCTTGTAAATCTTTTACACTTGGTAGATTAGCATTTCTTTTATCTTGAAATAAATAGATTTGATTCTCAATATCAGCAGGATGATTATTTAGTGGTGTCGCAGAAAGCAACATCACTTTCTTTCGAGTGTCGCCATTAGATCCTGGTATTCTTCTGTCTGTTTTAGTAATAGTTTGTAGTTTCTCATACATATTAGATGTGTCGTTTCTAAACTTATGAGCTTCATCTATTACAATTAAATCATATTCATTAGGGTTTGGATAGTTTCTATTTGTACCATCTAATACCTTGTGTAAACTTCCCGTTGAAACAAAATAGGTATTGTTATCAATATGAAAATCTTTAATGGTCGTTTTCCAGTTATCTTCTAATGCAGGTGGATAAACAATTAATATTTTTGAATGGTAACCATTTTCAAAAACAAATTTCTTGGCAATAATTGAGGCTACGATTGTTTTACCTAAACCAACCACATCGGCTAAAAAGAAACCGTTGTATTTCATTAGTTTTTCATAACCTTCAATCGCAGCTTCTGATTGATATGTCAATCTTTTGTATTTGTCTGGTAAGAGTAAATCGATATTGGTTGGGTCATATTCAATACGCTTTCCAAAATATTCTATAAGCAATTTGATGTATAACTCAAATGGCGTGAATTTATCATTTAGATAAGTATCTTCTTTTAGTCCTGAAATATCAACAGGTAAAATATCTACTGATTCACTCCATAACAATTCAAACTCTTCAGAAGCAAAACGAATATCATCATAATCTCTTAATTCAACATTAAACTCATAATTTGATTTTTCACGAGAGCCTAAACCAGATTCTGTAAGATTTGAAGAGCCTGTAATTACACTTCCTGTTGAATACTCATTAAAGTCTTTAGGTTTAAAGATGTAAATTTTGGCGTGTAGGTTTTTTTCTGGGTGAGCCTTAATAGTTATCTTTTTGTCTACAATGTCTTTAATAAATTGAACAATACCTTCTTCAATATCTTTTGAGTAATCAGCCCCTTGAATATCTTCTTTAAGTTTTTTAATAAACTCGTCTTTTGTTTCTTGTGGGTCAATGATGTGTTGTTGACCTAATGAGTGATATTTCTCTAAAATGACATCTACATTTATACCTACTAAAATTCGTATTTCAGGTATGTTTTCTAAATAAGGTCTTAACTTAAAATAGCCTGTGGCTCTGAAATAACCAACTAATGCATCGAAATTATGTATGTTAGGTAAGTTCTTAAAAACTCCCTCGAATTTTTTTAAAAGACTGTTATTTGATTTGTTAGTGAAAAACTTTGTTGACATTCAATCGTAGGTATTATAAAACCATAAAAGTATAAATCTTTTTCATAGTTAGCAGAAATATTTTAAACTGATTAAATCATATTTAATATATATCTACCAAATCATATTTCAGTTAGTTAACAAGATTTAAAATTCGACCGACTATTTCTATATCTTAGTATGATCATAAGAAGGCATAATGAATACGCTGTTATTTTTATATAACTATAAATAGGGATGGAGTTTGTATTTTCTTATAAAACAAAAATGAAGATATTTTAAAAAAAAATAAATATCTAAAATTGGGGAGATTTCAGAAATAAAAATTCAGCGAGTGAATATTTATTTAAGGTCTCAAATTTAAGGTAAATGAAGAAAATAAGGTGCCCCTAATTATGCCCCCTAAAAAAGAAAACCCCGATATCATTGGGATAACGGGGTTTCTGGCGGAGAAAGAGGGATTCGAACCCCCGGAGGTGTGACCCTCAACAGTTTTCAAGACTGCCGCATTCGACCACTCTGCCATTTCTCCTTGAGTGCCTCATAAAGCTATTTGCCTTAATGCGGGTGCAAATATAAAAAGCTTTTTTAAATATTCTAACTCTTTTTGCAATTATATTTTTATAAAATTATAAGTAATTAAAATGAGGAACATTACTAAAAAATATGCAGTAATACTTTTATCAGTATTTTTGTATTTCTCTAATTTATTCAAATAAATGTCTTCAAATATAATTGATAATTTACATTGGCGATACGCAACAAAAAAATTCGATCCATCAAAATTGCTTTCGGATGAAAAGTTGAAAATCCTAAAGCAAACCTTCAATTTAACAGCCACGTCTTTTGGGTTACAGCCGTTAAAACTAATCGTGGTTTCCAACCCTAAATTAAAGGAGCAATTAATGCCTCTTTCCTATCACCAATCGCAAGTTCGGGATGCTTCCCACGTTTTAATACTCTGTATTGAAAAAAGTATTGATGAAAACTTTATTGTAGATCATTTTAAGCGGGTGGAAGGGTTGCGAAAAACGCCACGTACCATTTTAGAACCCTTTGAAAAGGATCTTATCGAGTCTTTCACCGAAAAAAATAGTGCCGAGATAAAAGATTGGATGATAAACCAACTCTACCTAACCTTGGGTGCTTTATTAACGGTTTGCGCCGTAGAAAAAATTGATGCCTGCCCGATGGAAGGTTTTCAATCTGAAAAATACGACGCACTCCTCGGTCTAGATAAAAAAGGTTTGGAGTCTGTAATTGTACTTCCGGTTGGCTATCGAGACGAATCAGATTTCTTTATTAACCTTAAAAAAGTACGTCGCGGGGTAGATGAACTTACAATTGTGATAGATTAATTTATTATAAAAATTTATCAGTTTTTTAATCTACACCCTTATCTTTGAAGGATACCTATAAATTAAAAATTACATTAACCTTAATATTTAAAAAATGCCCGGATTTGAAATTTTCGGCGCCGAAGAGCGCAAACAAGTAAACGACGTTTTAGAATCAGGAGTTTTAATGCGCTATGGTTTTGATGGAATGCGCAACAATCATTGGAAAGCACTGGAATTTGAAACAGCTTTTGCAAAACGAATGGACGCAAAATATTGCCAATTGGTTTCTAGCGGCACTGCAGCGCTAACCGTAGCTTTAGCTTCTGCTGGCATTGGTGCAGGCGATGAGGTAATTATGCCAACTTTTACGTTTGTTGCTAGTTTTGAGTCTATTTTGGCCTTGGGAGCCGTACCTATTTTGGTTGATATTGATGATACTTTAACAGTAGATCCAAAAGCAGTGGAAGCTGCAATTACACCCAAAACCAAATGTGTAATGCCCGTACATATGTGCGGCTCTATGGCCGATTTAAGAGCGTTAAAAGCCATCTGCAAAGAACACAATCTCATTCTGTTAGAAGATGCATGCCAAGCTATTGGTGGCACCTACGAAGGCAAAGCTTTAGGAAGTTATGGCGATTTAGGGTGTTTTTCATTCGATTATGTAAAAACTATTACCTGTGGCGAAGGGGGAGCTGTTTTAACCAATAATAAAAAATATGCCCTCCACGCAGATCACTATCAGGATCACGGTCACGACCACATAGGTAACGATCGCGGTGCCGAATCACATCCTTTTTTGGGGTATAATTTTAGAATTTCAGAATTAAATGCTGCCGTTGGTTTGGCACAGCTAGATAAATTAGACGGTATTTTAAAAATTCAGAAAGAAAATTATACCATTCTTCGTAATGCTTTGGAAACAGTACAAGGGGTAACCTTTAGAAAAGTTCCCGAAGGTGGTGAAGAAAATTATTCGTTTTTAAGTTTTTATCTTCCTACAGAAGAACTTACCCAAAAGGCGCACAAAGCATTAATTGAAGCTGGAGTAGATGCTTGTTTTTATTGGTACACAAACAACTGGCATTACATAAATGGTTGGGAACACCTTCGCAATTTAAAATCACTCGGCAATCTTCCTGCCGAAGTAAAAAACCAGATGCAAGATTTAAACAACACAGATTTTTCTAAAAGTGATGCTATAATGAGTAGAACTATTTCCTCATTAATAAAAATAGGATGGAAAGAAAAGCAGGTTCACGAGCGGGCAGAGGCGTTAAAAAAAGCAATTGCATCGGTATTGTAATGCTTTTATAAATTATGTTTTCATAGGTTGAACTAGATTTTTAACCAATTTAATTCAAAAACTCAGTACATTTTTCGGCTGGGTTTTTTTATACTTTTATTCTTCAAAATAGCTTCGAAATAAATTGTAGGATCTCCGACAATAAATTTATAATTCATAAAAACTTGCTATCAAACCCTTACTATATACTTATTAATTAAACTATTAAGGGAGGTAGAATTAAAGAGATTTTTCTATATTTAATTTTATTTAGTATTTTAACGATGGTTATAAAATACCTTTTGATTTAAAGTCGAAAAAAATTGATTAACGTAAAAACTTTTATAAAAACATAAATCATTAAAAAATTATGAAGACTAAACATTTACTTATTTTATTGGCTATCTTTTTTTTAGGTACAACTGCACAGGCTCAATTTCTAAAAAAACTTAAGAAAACAGCAGAAAATGCGGTGGAGAGAACTGTTTTAAACAAAACAGACCGCGAAGTATCAAAATCTACAGATAAAACCATCGACGGTGTAATACAGGGCGGAGATGAAAAAAAATCGAACGATGAAGAGGCTAACTCCGACGAACTTACCGAAGAGGAAAAAGCAAAGGTAGAACAACGAGCAATGAACATTTTTGGCGGGGGCATGGAGGGGATCCCAGATGCTTATACGTTTCAATATATGATTGATATGATGATTACTTCTAATAAGGATCAGTCAACTTTAAAATATTATGTACAACCAAATGCGGGCTATTTTGGAAATGCTATGCCAGAAGAAAAAAATAAAAACGTTATAGTGTATGATTTAGAAAATCAAGCCATGGTAATGTTTATGGATAATGACGGACAAAAAACCGCGATGAAAATGCGTATGCCTTTAGGCGAAAAAATGCAGGAAATGATTGAAAAGGGGCAGAGCGGTGAAGAAAATAATGTAGATAATATAAACATTACCCCAATTGCCGGAAAAACAATTTTAGGCTACAAGTGCAAAGGTTATTTGGTAAAACAGGAGGAAGGCACTAGTAAAATTTACATTACTAATGAAGCACCCGTTAGCTTTGTAGGCATGTTTGCAAGTATGGAAAAAATGCAAAAAGATAATAATGCACCCACTATTCCTTTTGATAAAAATTCTATGATGATGGAAGTGGAATATACTTCCAACAAGCGGAAGAGAGACAATATGCATATGATTTGTACTTCAATTAAAGAACAACCATTTACCATACGCAAAGCAGATTACAGCGGCATGTAAAACTTTTTAAAATATTTATTATTTGAAATCTCTATACGCAATAGTATGTTTAATGTGTTTTGCCCTACCCACAATATCGTACACCCAGATTAGCGTTAACGATCTTATTGAAGACGTTAAAAAAGAACGCGGCGATGCCACTGATAGTGGTAAAGATGCCGCCAATACCAAAGCCATGGAAGATTTTATAGGCGATATGGCAAAAACCGTAAATACTGTAACCAATTTGCCGCTAGAACAACGCTGTCTTGAATTAATGCATGCCCATCATAAAAAATTATTGGAAAGTACTGCTTTAATCGATAAAGCAGGTAGCAATTGTTTGAAAAAAAAGGATGCCTTAGAACTGCACTCGTTGGCCGTTCTTTCGGCTGGAACACAAATCTACTGTCCCGATGAATTCAATAGTGATAAAATAGAGTATGCGATTCTAATTTTATATGAATTAGTAAAGGAACATTGCTTTAATACGGAGAATGAGAGAGTTATTGTAATACTCCCTTAAATTCGGACCATAAGTTAAGTTGAAAATTTTTAACTTTAAACTTATGAATATGAAACGAACGAAACGAAAATTCACAATTGCTTTTAAGACCAAGGTTGCCATTGA
>NZ_JBANCF010000023.1:0-14263 GCF_038742595.1 Aequorivita flava
GTCTGTTGTGGGTTGTCTGTTGTGGGGATTGTTTAATTGTGTAATTGGGACTTAAAGGACAAAAAGACAAAAGGATACAAAGGACGAAATGACTTGTAAAGGACTATGGCTCCCCTTTGGGGCTGGGGGACTTTTTGGGGCGGTTGTCGGTTGTCGGTTGGCGGTTGGCGGTTGTCTGTTGTCTGTTGTCTGTTGTCTGTTGTCGGTTGTCGGTTGTGGGTTGTCTGTTGTCTGTTGTCTGTTGTCTGTTGTCTGTTGTGGGTTGTCGGTTGTCTGTTGTCTGTTGTCGGGGGTCGGTTGTCGGTTGGCGGTTGTCTGTTGTCGGTTGTCTGTTGTCGGGGGGCGGTTGTGGGTTGTGGGTTGTCTGTTGTCTGTTGTCGGTTGTGGGTTGTGGGTTGTGGGTTGTCTGTTGTCTGTTGTCGGTTGTCGGTTGTGGGTTGTCGGTTGTCGGTCGTGGGTTGTCTGTTGTCGGGTGGCGGTTGACTGTTGTCTGTTGTCGGTTGTCGGTTGGCGGGGGTCGGTTGTCGGTTGTGGGGATTGTTTAATTGGTTAATTGGTTAATTGGTTAATTGGGATTAAAGGACTTAAAGGACAAAAAGAGTAAAAGACGAAAGGGACAAATGGAATTAAGGGATAATAGAAACAAAAAGACGCAAAGGACAAAACGACCTGTAAAGGACTATTGCTCCCCTTTGGGGCTGGGGGACGTAGGAAATTGAAATCGAAATCGAAATCGAAATTGAAATCGAATCAGCTCACTTTGGGATTTGGGATTTGGGATTTGTTTTGGGTGGGGGTTTGGAGGGTTTGGCCACGAATTCACGAATTATGTTCCTGCGCTTTACTTGGAGAGGGTTGCCACGAATTCACGAATGATTTTTGGTTGGAGTGAAAGATTAATCGTAGTGGTGTGGAAGACGCACGAATTGTTTTCCTGCGCTGGCGCTTGGAAGGAATTATCACGAATTTGCGATTAAGCTTTAAATTGGAGCGAAAGGTTGACCGCGGGGGGGTTGGGGGTTGTGGGAAATTGAAATTGAAATCGAAATCGAAATTGAAATCGAAAAACGACCTAACCCCTTCCGTTAACTGGTTAATTGTTCAGATTCGTAAAGATTAAAGCCGAGGTGGGTTATTCCCCACTTTGAAGGGGGGTTGGGGGGATGTTTTGGGGGGATTGTTTAATTGTTTAATTGTTAAACTGTGTAATTGAAGGCTCGTTGATGATTAACCACAAAGTGCACAAAGTATTCACAAAGGACGCAAAGGACTTAAGGGATAAAAGGAACAAAAGGACACAAAGGACGAAATGAATTGTAAAGGACTATGGCTCCCCTTTGGGGCTGGGGGACGTAGGAAATTGAAATCGAAATCGAAATCGAAATCGAAATCGAAATTGAAATCGAATCAGCTCACTTTGGGATTTGTGATTTGTTAATTCGTTAATTTGGGATTTGGGATTTGGCCTTATTTGTATAAGGTGACTGGCAGTTTGGAAGGAAGGTTAAAAAAAGGCT
Organism: Aequorivita flava; assembly: GCF_038742595.1. NCBI lineage: Bacteria > Pseudomonadati > Bacteroidota > Flavobacteriia > Flavobacteriales > Flavobacteriaceae > Aequorivita > Aequorivita flava. The sequence continues at coordinate 1,518 of NZ_JBANCF010000023.1, forward strand.
AAAACGTCTTAAAAAATTGATTACCACTGCAGGGTTGTTTATCTTTGGGGATAACCTTAAAACATAAATAAAATGGGATATTTAAATCTTGATAAAAAGAAAACAACAGCCACTGCAAAAGAGCTTAATGTACTTCTTGCAGATTATCATTTATACTATCAAAAACTTCGGAATTTCCACTGGAATGTAGTGGGGAAAAATTTTTTCGACCTGCATGTTAAGTTCGAGGAATTGTATGACGATGCGAAAATAACAATTGATGAAATTGCAGAGCGAATTCTTACCCTGCGCTTTCAACCCACCAGTAATTTTACAGATTACTTAAAAATGAGCAATATCAAGGAATCTTCAGAAGATACCAAGGATTTGGAAATGGTTAAAATATTGCTAGACGATCACGGAAAGCTGCTAAAACAAATGCGCATAGTAGTTGAAACCGCAGATAAGGCCGGAGATGAAGGTACTATCGATATGATGGGCGGCTATATAGGCCATATTGAAAAAGTAAGTTGGATGCTGGATGCCTGGAGTATGAAGAGTGGAGATAACCATCCGGAGGCATAGGGAGAATTGAGATGTGAGATGTGAGATGTGAGACTTGAGATTTGAGATTTGAGACATTAGATGTAGGATATTAGAAAATATAAAAACTGAGTGATTGGAAGTGAAATTCTGATTGCTTGGTTTTTTTTTATCGGTTGGGGGGTGGCGGTTGGCGGTTGTCTGTTGTCGGTTGTCTGTTGTCGGTTGTCTGTTGTCGGTTGGCGGTTGTCTGTTGTCTGTTGTCTGTTGTCGGTTGGCGGGTGTCGGGTGTCGGGTGTCGGTTGTCTGTTGTCGGTTGTCTGTTGTCGGTTGTCGGTTGGCGGTTGTCGGTTGTCAGTTGTCGGTTGTCGGTTGTCGGTTGGCGGTTGGCGGTTGACTGTTGTCTGTTGTGGGTTGTCTGTTGTGGGGATTGTTTAATTGTGTAATTGGGACTTAAAGGACAAAAAGACAAAAGGATACAAAGGACGAAATGACTTGTAAAGGATTATGGCTCCCCTTTGGGGCTGGGGGACTTTTTGGGGCGGTTGTCTGTTGTCGGGTGGCGGGTGGCGGTTGTCTGTTGTCGGTTGTCTGTTGTCGGTTGTCGGTTGTCGGGTGGCGGTTGTCGGTTGGCGGTTGTCGGTTGGCGGTTGTCGGTTGGCGGTTGTCGGTTGTCGGTTGTCGGTTGTCTGTTGTCGGTTGTCGGTTGGCGGTTGGTGGTTGTTTTTAGAAATCGAAGCCTAGGCCGAAGGTTAATCTACTGCCCTCGGTGGAGTTGAAGAGGCTTAGGTTGGCGTTTAGGCCGCCGGAGCCGTTGATCCATAGGCCGCCGCCGCGGGAGTTGTGCCACTTTTCGGAACGGTCGTCTGCCAGCCACACCCTGCCTAAATCGGCGCCTCCATAAATTCCGACTTGGAAAGGGATAAGGCCGATTTTAAATTGGGGGAGGCTATACCGCAGATCGGCGCTTCCTACCAGGAACGACTTGCCCGTAAACCGCTGTTCGCGATAGCCGCGTAAGCCGTTATTACCCCCTAGGTTAGCGGCTTGATAAAACTGGTATTTTTCGCCTATATTATATTCGTATTTGAGGTTGGTTTTTAAAACCAAGGTTCTATTTCGTATTAAACTATTGTAAAATCCGAGGCGCGTTTTTAGATAGCCGAATAGGTTATCCATAGCTTCCAAATTGTCTGTTAAACCCAAATTAAGATCGAACATTAGGCCTACGGTGGGGTTGAGGGGATCGTCGAAACTGCGGTAGTTGTAAATTCCTTCCAAGGTGCCGTAATAACTGGTTTTACCTTTGTTTTGAAGGTTTACGGTAGCGATAAAATTTGAGGGGGAATTGTTTACCTGATACGCATCGAAGGTAGTTTGCAGTTTGAAAAAACTACCGAAGTTACTATTGCGAAGCAGGCCAATATTTCCGGAGATATGTTGTACTTCTATCCTATTGTATTCATATCCTTTTGTTTTTTGGGGGTTGGTGGTTTCGTTGCCGAAGCCAAAGAAGTTCCTTGTAAAATTAGGACTGGTAAACCGAGCGCCGAAGCTTAGGTTTAAGTCGTCTTTTATATTGGCGAATTCGCCTGAATAGGAGATTTCAAAACTGTTTATATCGGTAAAATAGGCCGCGTTAATTTGGTGCTTTTGTGAAAAGGGGTTGCGGGTATAGCTATCTACTCGATAGGCGTATTGCATTGCCGCCCGAAAGCCATCGTCCGGATTAAAGCCGATTGCGGAGAGGAGCCCTTGGGAGCGCTCTATTTGTTTTCTATAATCGTAAGTGTTTAGGTTGTACACATTTGTAAACCGCAGGCTACCCCCATTTTTTTGGGTAATCTCAGTGGGGGCGTCCTGATAATCGTACACCTTTACCCTCCTACCCGCGTTTAGGGTATAAACATCCTCGCCATGGCCTCCTATAAGACGGACAAAGATTAGGTTATTGGCTTCGTTATTTACTTCAAAAGTATCGTTGCCCCCCAGGCCATAAATCCATAACTCCCGCGTGTCCTTATGGGAATAGGTTCGATTTATTAGGGTATCGGACTTTTTGCCGTTGATGACGGTAAAGCTTTGCACCTGAGTTTTACCATCGGGAAGGCGGGTAATTTGGAATAACTCATCGTAATCTGTGCCTACAATGGTTTGTAGGGTGGAGAAATAGCTGTAGTAGGCATCGGCAATTTCTACGAGCTTGGCCTTTCGCAGTTTTAGTTTCTCTTTAATATCCTGTAAGGCTTCGTCCTGTACTTCCGGGGGCACTTGGTTAAAGGCTTTTTCAATAACAGCATCGGTAAGGCTATCTTGTATGGCTTTTGCCAAATACTTCCATTGGCCGCGGCCTGAATTTTTTAGTATAGCCCTATCTAATATTACCCCTTCCTTATTAAACCATTCCAGGTCGGTTAAATTTTCGCTATAGACGTGTTTTTCGAGGCTACCGTTAAAGAGGGAACGGGTAATATCGAAAACGTTGCCCTCAAAGCTTGAGAAGGCATTGTCGCGATTATTGGGGATGGGGACATATACGTTTTTTTGATAGCGGTTGTAGTATTCTGCCCAGCGCCAATGCCCCGGTTCGCGATCCCAATCGCCTATAAGCATATCAAAAAGTCGGGATTTAATATAGTTGTCTTCATCTACCGCCACATCGCCTGTTTGGCGGAGTTTGATTAAAATATCGTCTGTAGTTTCAACATCGTCGGGGTATTTAAACAGGCCCTCCCCTTCACTTTTTTCTGAAGGTTCAATAGATATTAAATACAGGTCGTCGCCAAAATTTTCGTTGTAGCGGCCCAATCTTTTTTGTTTGGGTACATAGAACAATTGGGGGGTAGTATAAAAAACCCCTATGGCGCGGGCCATATCGGGAATTGCCATAATAGCATAGGGAGGGGAGGCGGTGTAAAAGTTGACGCTCTGCCCTTTAATTGACGGGATGTCAATTTTTTCTTCTTCTGAAAATTCGGCTTTATTGTCGTTAAACACTATTTTTCGCGATACCTCCAAAGCGTTTTTACCCATGGCACGAAGGCGATATCTGTTGCCCTTTTTGTCGGCCAAAAGAAGGGAATTGTAATCGGCACCCTTGCTCTCCTGAATTACGTGCAGTCCGCCATAGAGGGTGTCTAAGGATGCCACTTTTGCGGTTACTGGCTGGGAGTAGGCATTTTCGTATTTTGCGCCCCAAACGGTTTTAAAGAACAGGGCTTCGTTTATACTGTCCTGTTTAAAAATGGGGACGGTATATTCCTGCGGAAATACTTCGCGGTATTGGGAGAGGTCGGGTTCAACGGGCGCCGGAATTATTTCCTTTTGAAACAGCAATTTTGGGGTATAGTTTTCACCTTTTACGAAATAGCGCACCCAAGAAGAGCCATCGTCAAAAACATCCAAAAGGGCAAAGCCTTGGGCGCCGGTGCTAAAGAGACCATCTTTCCCGATGGCGGCATAGGATTCCTTCGCCCCTGCACCTGAAACAATCTGCCGTAGGCCATCTTTTTCAATATACTGCATATTGTGGTCGTGGCCGGAAACAAATACCAAGCGGGTGTTGTTTTTAACCAATTCCTGTAAGCGGTTCATCAAGTTGTTGTACAGCTCGTTATACTTATCCTGTACCGAGACTCCACCTTGGGAGCGCACTTGTACTACCAAAGATGCCAATACTGGCATTGGGATTTTTTTTTGCAGGGGGTAAAGATGCTTTTCCAGAGCGAAATAGCCGCCGTGGTTCCCGTTGGTAAACATGGGGTGGTGCATGGCGAAGACCACCGTTTTATTTTGACTTTTCTCCAGCGCCAGTTGCAGTTCCAAAAAGAACTTTTCGCGAGTTTTTATGTCGCAGTTTTTATTGATGCTCGGATTTTTGTTCCAGTCTTCCAGATACCATTGGGTGTCTATTACAATTAATTGAATGGTTTCGGAAACGGCGATGCTTTCCAGCGGACAGCCATTGCTGGGCCTAAAGGCATCTTGGTCGGGAAAAAGCGACTCCACATAATTTTCTTCGCGCGCTACCCCTACTACCCCATTGTTATACCACTCGTGATTTCCGGGTAAAAAAATGGTTGGCCCTTGATAGTCCTTTACCGCTTTATATTGGGCGTCTATCATATTTTCAGATTCCTTACGGCGGGGGTGCCCTTCGGGATCCATCCCGGAAGGGTATATATTATCGCCTAGATAGAGCGTGTAGTTGCCGGGGGTTTTTTCGGTTTTTAGATATTGGTTAAAGGTTTTAAGGGCATCGCTCATGCCTCCCATAGGGGAAAGACCGGCATCGCCCACGAGGTAAAAGGATTTCTCTATTTTTTTATGTGAAGGAAATACCGCTTTTGCCTCTTTATCCTTATACTGCGGGGCATAGGTAGCACAGGAAGAAATGAGGAAAACCGTTGAAAATAGAAAAAAGCACTTTTTAAAAATCATAAATAACTACATTGAAAGCGCCAGACCAAAGGTAAAACGCATTCCTTCATCGCCCGTAAATAGGTTAAAGGTTCCACTTACAAGATCGGCAGAGTTTATCCAAAAGCCGCCGCCGTACGAACTGTGCCATACATCTGAAGTATCGTTGGGAACCCAAACGCGCCCTACGTCATAGCCTCCAAAGATACCAATCTGTACTGGCAGTAGGGCTGTTTTAAATTTATTGAAACTATATCTAAGGTCGGCAGCACCCACGGCGGCCGTTCTGCCCGTAAAGCGTTCATCTCTATAAGCGCGAAGGCCGGTATCGCTGCCCAATTGGGCACCTTGGTAAAACTCGAAGTTGTTACCAATATTGAATTGCCCCCGGAAATCGGTTTTTAAAACCAGTTTGCGATTGTGGCTTAAGGCGCTATAAAATACGAGACGCGGATGAACGTAGCCATAGATATTGTCGCTTTCCTTGATATTTTGGGTACCCCCTGCCACTAGGCTGAAATCCATTCCACGGCTTGGGTTTACCTTATTGTCAAAACTTTGGTATTGATAACTCCCTTCGGCAGTAGCGAAGTATTTGGTTTGTTCCAAATCGGTAGGGCTTGGGGTTACTTGGGTGATGTATCTATCGGCGGTAGCTTCTACCTTTACGCCTTCGAGCTTAGCTTTAAACTGAAATACGCTGCCATAAGGGGAATCTTTCTTTATTCCCAACGAACCGCCATAGCCACCAATACGCACGCGGTTATAGTCCTTGCCCACTTCAAATTCATAGTCGGGATTAATGGTTTCATTCCCAAAACCGAAATAGTTTTCGGAAAAGTTGGGGTTTTTAAAATGCCCGTTTACCAAGAAGTTCCAACTGCCGAAGATATTTGCAAATTCACCTTGATAGTTGATTTCAAAACTACTGGTAGCCGAATAATACCCTACTCCCAGACTGTGCTGCTGCGAAAACGGATTTCTTTTAAAACCGTATTGGGTAAGTACGTAGGAAGGGCCAATTTTAAATCCGTCGTCTGGATTATACCCTACTGTAGGAAGAAATAGGTTTACGGTTTTTATTTCCTTTTTAAAGTCGTAAGTGTTATAATCGTAATTGTCGGTTAGCTTTATGCTGGCGCCCCCTTTTTGCTCTATGATGTTCTTTTTGCTCTTTTGGTCGTACACCTTTATATTGCGACCATTGGCAATTTTATAGGTATCGTTGTTTTGTCCGCCAATAATGCGAATAAAAATTGGGTTGTCGCCTTTTCCCCGAATTTCAAACACATCGTCATCGTCTAAGCCATACACCCAGATTTGTTTGGTTTGGTTAGCGTGAAAGGTGCGGTCTAACATTAAATGGCCCTTTTCGCCGTCTTTTATACGGTAGGTTTTAATATTGGTCTTGCCTTCGGGTAGGCGGGTAATTTCGAAATAGTCGTCTTTATCGGTTCCCGTAACGGTCTGCAATTTGGCGAAATGCTCGTAATACTCTTCGGCGATTTGTACAATATTATCGCGTCGGGCTTTTAGCTTTTGCTTTATTTCTTCGGCCACTTCACCTTGCACTTCCACCGGGAGGTCTTTAAAGGCACTATCTATTACCGCGTCTGTAACATTGTTCTTTATATATTGGGCTTCGGCAAGCCACGTATCTTCATCGGAGCGTTGTACCAGGGCGCGATCCAATTTAATACCCGCTAAGTTAAGTCCGCCGGTGTGTTTTACTTCTTCGCTATACACCTGAAACTGTCGCGCGGTGCTAAACAAAGTACGGGCAATATCGAGTAGGGCGCCATCGAAATTGGAATACACTTGGTCGCGGTCTCTGGGGATGGGCTCATATACTCTGCTGCCATCGTCATTTTTATGTTCGGTAAAGCGCCATTGATCTGCATGGCGGTCCCAATCGCCTACCAGCATATCAAACACCCGTGCGCGTACGAAGGATTTTTCATCGAGGGTATATTTTTCATCTTCGCGAAGCTTTTCAAAAAGATCGTCTGTACTTTCCATATCGTCCGGATAGTTAAAAATAGGGCCGGTAAAGGTTTCGTCGGGTCGCTCTACGATCATATACAATTCGTCGCCGTAGTTTTCATTAAAATTTCCCAAGGCGAATTGTTTTGGCACATAATACAGTTTGGGTTTGGTGTGCAAGATATTGGCTGCTTCTGCCAATTTTGGAATCGTAAAGGCGCCATAGGGATGGGCGGCCGTATAAAAATCGAGAATTAACTCCTCGGGAATGGTGTTTACAAAATCGTTTTCTATCTGCTTATCCTTTATAATTACCGTTTGTAAAAACTGTACGGCGCTCTTTTTTAGGGCGCGCATATTATAGGTCCTACCATCCTTATCTTCCAAGCGCAAGGAACGGGTTTGGTGCCCTCCCCCAGCACGCATTACTTTGAGGCCGCCGTAAAGCGTATCCAACAGCACTGTTGGAGCGGTTACGGGAATGCCGTACACCTCTCTGTAATGCTCACCCCAAAGGGATTTGTAAAAACCGGACTTGTTGATTAATTCGTCCTTATACACTTGTGCCTTGGTGGTCTGCGGAAAGTTTTGATGTAGGATAGAGAGGTCGTAATCCTGAACTGGGGGGTGAATTTCGTTGTAATACACCGAACTATAGCCGCCATCGGGTCCGGCCTTATAAAAGGTAACTTGGGTAGCTCCCTTTTTAGAAACATCCAATCGAGCAAAGCCTTGGTGGCCATAGCTAAACTTACTGAATTGCCCCAAGGCAGCAGCCGTAGCGCCAGATCCCGAGCCAGCAACAATTTGCTTTACAGAGCCTTCTTCATTATACTGTAGCGATTTATCGTGGCCCGAAACAAAAACCAATCTCTTTATATCTTTGGTAAGTACTTGAAGGCGTTGCATCAAATTATTATAACGTTCGTTATAGCGGTCTTGTTTAGAAATAGCCCCCAAACTTTTAACCGGTTTAATAAAAGTGCTAAAGAAATCTTTGTGGATTAATGGGTATTTGCCGCCGTGTTCGCCATAGGTTATCAGGGGGTGATACATAGCAAAAACGATGGTTTTGGTGGCGTTCTTTTTTAATTCGCCTTCTATTTCAATAAAAAGGCGTTCGCGGGTTTTAATCTGGCATTTGTCGTTCATCTTGGAATTGGTATCCCAGTCTTCCAAAAACCATTGCGTGTCTAACGCAATTAGGTGTACATCGTCGTTAATATCAATACTTTCGATGGGGCAGCCGTTGTTGGGTTGCAACACATCGGCATCGTTAAACTGCGATTTTAGAAAATCTTCTTCCAATTCCAGGCCATCTACTCCGCCCTTCCAATCGCGGTTGCCAGGGAGAACAACCACTTTGCCCTTAAAATCTTTTAGAGCGTCTATTTGCAGCTGCATAGATTTTTTGGCCTGTTGTTTGGCGGCTTCATCTTTGGGGGGCATGCCCGCGGGGTAGAAGCTATTTCCCAAAAAGATAATATAGCTGTCTTTTGAATTGTTTTCTGAAATATAATTTTGAAGGGATTTAACCGAATTTGAAACCTCATCACCTTCCTGACCGGTATTGCCTATAAGAAAAAACGTTTTGTTTATTTCGTCTTCTGAAAGCGTTTTGGGGGAGGTATTTTCTTCGTTTTTATAAAGCGGTTGATAAGTGGCACAGGCCGAAAAAAATACTGTGGCGAGAAAAGTTATAATGATGTTAATTTTATTCATATATATTCTTGTAGATTGAATTTTTATTACTTTGGGTACCTAAATAATTTTTATGAGCAATATAGTTGAAGCGGCCGACAATTTTATATTTCAATTGTTTAAAGACGAGCTTCCGAGCACTTTTGTATATCACAACTACACCCATTCAAAACGCGTTTATAAAAGTATAAACGAAATTATTGAAAACTCCCAATTTGATGTTAAAGATGCTACCATACTGCGATTGGCGGCTTTGCTGCACGATACTGGTTACACGGTAAAGCGCGAAGGCCACGAAGAGGAAAGCGCAAAGATTGCTGAAAAATTTTTAAGGGAACAGCAGGTTGAGGACGATATAATTGAAGGAGTGGTCGGGTGTATTCGCGCTACCAAATTTAAAAATACAGTACCCAAGACACAACTTGAAAAAGCGATTCGCGATGCCGATAGCTCGCATTTTGGGAAGGACTATTTTGAAGAGGCCAGTGAGTTTTTGCGGCAGGAATATCTGTTTCAGAATATTCACGAGTACACCTCGAAGGAATGGCAGGACGAAAATATAAAGGTGTTGGTTGAAGATCATCAGTTTTATACCGATTATGCCCTAAAAAATTGGCAGCCCACCAAGGAAAAGAATTTATCGGATTTATTGGAGGACCGCAAAAAGCGGAAAGCCAAAATGCACAAGGAACGCGTAAAGGCGAAGCTGAAGGCGGAGTACAAAAACGACAGTCCGGAGCGCGGCATACAAACCTTTTACCGCACTGCCCTGCGGAATCATATGAAACTCAGTGATATTGCCGATACAAAGGCAAACATAATGTTGTCTGTAAATGCAATTATTATTTCGTTGGTGCTTTCTAACCTTATCTCGAAGTTAGACAATAACAACTACCTAATAATTCCGACGGCCATATTTATTCTCTTTAGTGCCATTACGATGATATTGGCGGTAATAGCCACGCGGCCCAACGTAACCCGAGGGGAATTTACCAAGGAAGACGTCGCTAATAAATCGGTTAATCTTACTTTCTTTGGAAATTTCCACAAAATGGAGCTCGAGCAATACGAGTGGGCGATAGAGGAACTTTTAAAAGATAGAAATTACGTGTATAAATCGCTTACCAAAGATTTATATTTCCTTGGAAAGGTATTGGATAGAAAATACCGGATTTTACGATTAACCTATACCATTTTTGTTGCGGGCACCATTATTTCGCTTCTTGCCTTTGCGGCTTTCTTTTATGTTGAAATGTAGTTGACTGTTGGCGGTTGGCGGTTGGCGGTTGTCGGTTGGCGGTTGTCTGTTGACGGTTGTCTGGTGTGGGTTGTCTGTTGTCTGTTGGCGGTTGTCTCTTGTGGGGATTGTTTAATTGTGTAATTGGGACTTAAAGGACAAAAAGACGAAAGGACAAAATGAATTGAAAAGGACTATGGCTCCCCTTTGGGGTTGGGGGACTTTTGAGACGGGTGTCGGTTGTCTGTTGTCTGTTGTCTGTTGACGGTTGGCGGTTGGCGGTTGGCGGTTGTCGGTTGTCTGTTGTCTGTTGTCTGTTGACGGTTGGCGGTTGGCGGTTGTCTGTTGTCGGTTGGCGGTTGTCTGTTGACGGTTGTCTGTTGTGGGTTGTCTGTTGTGGGTTGTCTGGTGTCTGTTGTCGGGTGTCGGTTGTCTGTTGTCTGTTGTCGGTTGGCGGTTGGCGGGGGTCGGTTGTCGGTTGTCTGTTGTCTGTTGTCTGTTGACGGTTGGCGGTTGGCGGTTGGCGGTTGGCGGTTGTTGGTTGTCGGTTGTCTGTTGTGGGTTGTCTGTTGTGGGGATTGTTTAATTGTGTAATTGGGACTTAAAGGACTTAAAGGACAAAAAGACGAAAGGACAAAATGAATTGAAAAGGACTATTGCTCCCCTTTGGGGTTGGGGGACTTTTTGAGACGGGTGTCGGTTGTCTGTTGTCTGTTGTCTGTTGTCTGTTGTCTGTTGTCTGTTGTCTGTTGACGGTTGTCGGTTATGGGTTGTCTGTTGACAGTTGTTGGAATTGTGTAATCGGTTAATCGGTTAAATAAGCAAAGTTAAAGCCTAGGTGGATTATTCCCCCCTTAGAAGGGGGGTTGGGGGGATGTTTTTCTGGGGGACGGAAAAGACAAAAGGACGCAAAGGACAAAATGACAAAAGGACTTAAAGGACAAAACGACTTACAAAGGACTATTGCTCCCCTTTGGGGTTGGGGGACTTTTGAGACGGGTGTCTGTTGTCTGTTGTCTGTTGTCTGTTGTCTGTTGTCTGTTGTCTGTTGACGGTTGTCTGTTGTCGGTTGTCGGGTGTCGGTTGTCGGTTGTCTGTTGTCTGTTGTCTGTTGTCGGTTGTCTGTTGTGGGTTGTGGGTTGTCTGTTGTGGGGATTGTTTAATTGTGTAATTGGGACTTAAAGGACTTAAAGGATAAAATGACTTGTAAAGAACTATTGCTCCCCTTTGGGGCTGGGGGACTTGGGGTTGTGGGACTTGGTTGATTGTGGATGTTTAGCTACAAAGGACCGAAAGGACAAAAGGAGAAAAAGACGGAAAGGACGAAATGACTTGCAAAGGACTATTGCTCCCCTTTGGGGCTGGGGGACTTGGGGCTGGGGGACTTGGTTGGGGGACTTTAATGCATAAAAAACAATAAAAAAATAATTATGAAAATGATAAAAACGATTTTAATATTAGCAATTACAACTACTACTCTTATGGCACAAAACACTTTACCGCCACCCACTATTGATGTTACGGGCGAAGGGATTGTTCGCGTTGTTCCGGATGAGGCAACGATTAATATTCGCGTTGAAAATACCGGGGAAAATACCAAGCTGCTAAAACAACAAAACGACGCTACCATTAGTGAAGTTTTAAAGTTTTTAAAGAAAATGGATATAGCCGAAAAAGATGTGCGTACCGAATATATGAACCTCAATAAGAATTACGATTACAACAGTAAGACCTATACATTTGCCGCCAACCAATCGCTTTCGGTAAAGCTGCGCGATTTAAATAAATACGAGGCGGTGATGAAAGGTTTAATAGATACCGGGATCAATAGAATAGACGGCGTAACTTTTTCGTCGTCTAACGAAGAAACACTAAAAGTGGAAGCTCGAAAAAAAGCGATAGAAAACGCACAAATGAAGGCTAAAGATTATGTGTCTGTTTTAAATCAAACCGTTGGGAAAGCAGTTTCGATAAGCGAACTCAGCAACCCCAGCGGACCAAGGCCAATGTATAAAGCAGCGATGATGGATTCATCATCGGAAGGTAGTGATCCGACCATTGCGCTTGGGGTAATAGAGGTTAAAACCAGGGTTAATGTGAGCTTTCTTTTAAATTAAAGATAATTGGGGGGAGGCGGCGTAATGTTTTTTTCTACCGATATTTTGTCCCTACGGGACAATGAGGTTTATTTGACAGCTCTTTTTCTACCCATATGTTGTCCCTACGGGATAGGTTGATGGAGCCAATGCATTCTACCGATATGTTGTCCCTACGGGACAATGGGATTCTATCTTTCGGGCTTTTTCTACCGATATTTTGTCCCTACGGGACAATGGGTTCGTTTGTCCGTTTTCTTTTCTACCCATATGTTGTCCCTACGGGACGGGTGGATGGGGTCGATGATTTGGGGATGCTGAGCTTGGTTAGACGTTTTTTCTACCCATATTTCGTCCCTACAGGACAAATAGATGGAGCCAATGCATTCTACCCATATTTTGTCCCTACGGGACAATGGGTTCGTTTGTCCGTTTTCTTTTCTACCGATATGTTGTCCCTACGGGACAGGTGGATGGGGTCGATGATTTGGGGATGCTGAGCTTGGTTAGATGTTTTTTCTACCGATATGTTGTCCCTACGGGACAGGTGGATGGGGTCGATGATTTGGGGATGCTGAGCTTGGTTAGACGTTTTTTCTACCGATATTTTGTCCCTACGGGACAATGAGGTTTATTTGACAGCTCTTTTTCTACCCATATGTTGTCCCTACGGGATAGGTTGATGGAGCCAATGCATTCTACCGATATGTTGTCCCTACGGGACAATGGGATTCTATCTTTCGGGCTTTTTCTACCGATATTTTGTCCCTACGGGACAATGGGTTTGT
>NZ_JBANCF010000024.1:0-9043 GCF_038742595.1 Aequorivita flava
CAACAATAGAAAACATCAGGGAATTAAAAGACAAAAGCCAAGAAACCTTTATACTTTTGAAAAACAAGTTCAACTAAAATCAGCTTGATAGTGGTCTAAAGAATAGGTAGTACTACACAGGACTCTTAACATTTTTATATTTTGTTACCTTATACATTCTAACTAGCTTTATTTTGGAATAAATCCCAGTTAGAATTCTTTTCTAAAATATCATCCAATTGAGTTATAGGGTAGAGGTACACTTCGCCAATCATGGTAAATGGTATTATACCAGATTCTCTATATTTTATTATAGTGTTAGGAGATAGACCAAATTTATCTTTAAGGTCTTTGTTTCGGTAGTAACCTACTTTATGTGTAGTTGCTTTTTTGTTGAGGTTTCTCTCAATTTCAACCAGTTTATTTAAAACTGGCTGAAATAGACTTTGTAACTTGTCTATCGATAATAGCACTAAGTGCGAATCGTTGTTTCCCATAATATGCTTTTTTAATTATTATACAGCAAATTTCTGGGTTTTCGTCAAGTATAGCTAGGGATTCCCTAGGATTCCCTTGCCTTAACTTCTTCTAGTCTCGATTCAAATTTGTCTATTAAGTTTTCTAAAAATTCGACCTCATCACCATTTATATCCTTATTATTTAGGTCTGTAAATTGTTTTTTTATATTTCCAACTCTAGTTAAATTTTTATTGTTCTTATAATAGATATTTGAATTGTCAATAAATGCTTTAAGCTTTGTTTGAGAATTATGAATATTATCAGTATCCGTTTTAATTATCTTTAATTCATGAAGTGAATGAAAGAATATAGCTATATCCTTTTTTGTCATAGCGAACTCAAGTTTGATTCCATTCGGATTATTAATGATTTCATCTAAATCAGTTTTATTATCATCAGAAAAGTCCTCTAATTTTTGAATCACAGATAATAAACTATCCAATTTATATATGATTTCTTTAATTAATTGATGGTGTAATGTTATAACATAAGATAAGTGAGCTTTGGCATATATGGTGTTAAATTCTGATTCTTCAATATTATAACTTTTAGCTAGCAACTCATTGAGTTTCTCTTGATTCAAAGATTCATCAAAATCTATATCAAAAAATCCTTTAATAATTTCAAGAATATATTCTGCTCTATCACCAAATTGGTTTTCAGGATTCGGTAGTTCTAATATGAGAGCATCTTTTAGAGGAGCTACCTTTGGAAAAACGATTTCAGCATCCCATTTATGCATAGAATAATCAAGTGAAGAGTAATCTTCATAATTAAACTTCGTAAGCTCCTTATAAGCCTCAATTACATCTTGATAAATAAGTTTTAAAAACTTAACATGGTTGTTTTCATCATAATTAATGTTTTTATCAAGTAGCTTTTCTATTTTTTTAATTTGTTTAGAAAAGTAGTTAGGCTGTAAATCTGTAACCCATTCATTATTGTATCTATAATTTTCAACAGACAGATTATAGGTTATATTTAAAGCGATTGACTTATCTATTAAGTCATTTAGTTCAGCTAATTTTTGCATGAGAATATTTTATATTAAAAAAGCCCTACTTAAAGGGCTTCTAAATTAAATAAAATATTGATTTACACGAATTTTAGACTTAATTCATCCATATCTTTTTTCACATTTGAATCTAAAATTTTTGCATAATGTTGGGTCATTGTTATTCTGGTATGCCCCATCATTTTGGAAACATTTTCAATTCCAACTCCATTACCTAGGGTTACTGTCGTTGCAAATGTATGTCTAGCGACATAATGAGTTAACTTTTTATTTATCCTACATAAATCAGCAATCTCTTTCAGATATTCGTTAATCTTTTGGTTACTGATTTTTGGGAGTAGTCTATCACTATCTAAATGAGAATACTTGTCTAAAATGCGTTTCACTGGAGGTAAAACGGGTACATTAGATTTTATTTTAGTTTTTGCTCGATTAGTTTTAATCCATAGTGAGTCATCGTTATCTTTTATCAGATTATTACACGTTAATTTTTCTACATCAACAGGACTGTAACCAGTATAGCATGAAAATAAAAAAATATCTTTAACTCTATTTAATCTTTCCGTACTAAATTCTTTTACTTCAATTCTTTCAAGTTCATCTTTGGTGAGGAAAATAGCTTCTTCTATTACAAGTTTTTCATCAAAAATTAAAAAAGGGTTATTATTAATTAAATTCCTTTTAATACCATACTTGCAGACTGTTTTGAAGCATTGGAAATATTTTACCACTGAATTATGACTAATACCAACTTGACTTTTAAAAGTAGATTCGTATTTAAGGTAGGATTCTAGGTTGTAAACAAATTGATTATCAATGTCAGTTATACTAAAAGATGTTTTATCATGCTTCACCTTAATATAGTTCGTTAATAAATCTTTTGCTCTGTTATATTTTTGTAGTGAAGCTTTAGAACGTTCACCAGCTTCAAACTTCTTCTTAAAGTAATCATTGTGTTTTTTGAATAGTTTTAGAATATCTAAATCTCCAACAATTTTAGATTTACCATTAAGGGTGTTTTTAACATCCAATAGATTAGTATTTGGGTTGTTTTTAGAAAGTTCAAAATAAATCGATTCGATTTTGTTTTCTAGCGAATCGAGGGCTGTTCTACTAATCTTTTCGGAGTTCAATCGAAGTTGATTTCTTAACTTATTAGTAAAATCCCATCTCTCTTTATTAATAAACCGACCAGTACTTAAAGTTGTTGTTTTGCCTTGCAGTTTAATTTTGGCATAAATTGGAGATTCCCCTTCGTTGTTTTGCTTATCTGTTTTCAGATAAAAAAATGTTTTAATCATAATATTACGGTTTTAATTTGTTGTAAAATTATCAGTAAAACAGGGGGTTAGCTAGGGATTCCCAAGGATTCCCTCAAGAAATAGTTACCCTAATTCTAAGGAATTTCAAGGGTAACCTATAGGGTAACTTAACTTTGATATATATTGTGTATTTTGACTATATACCAAAAAACAAAAAACCCTCTAAACGTTATGTTTAAAGGGTTTTGACTTTTAAAGTGTCTTTTGACAACTTCATCAGCGGAGAAAGAGGGATTCGAACATTTTACTGTGATTTATCATCAAAGTGTTATAAAATGTGGTGTTAAGCGCTATATTTGCTATAATGTTATTATTGTTTATATTAGCGGAATATAATTCTTTATAAACATTTTATGCCCCTATTTATGCCCCTCATATGAATTACAGCTATACTTTCAATCTAAAAAGTCCTAATGACGATAAACCTTCACTTATTTATTTAAGAGCAAGTATTAAAGGCGAAAAAAAATATTTAAAATATTCTACTGGCGAAAAAATTCATCCTAAATATTGGAGTTCTGAAAATCAATTTCCAATTAAAATAAAAGGGAGATCAACTGAAGCAATACAAATTAATTCGGTCATAAATCAACTTTCAAGATATGCAGAATCTTTTCAATTGATATGTTCCAGACTAGAAGCAGAGAATATAACACTAAAAGCAGATCTAATTAAGGAGGAGCTCGATTATCAATTTAAAAAAATTGAATCCTCACCACATTCCTTTTTTTCAGTATTTCAATTGTTTATCGACGAAAAAACCAAATTAGGGAAAATAACTTCTGGTACACTTCAGCGATATAAAAATATTAAGGAAATATTAGAAAACTTCTCTAATGACAAAAAATATAATCTTACATTTAAATCAATTAACGATGATTTTTACGTGGAGTTTGTAAATTATAGTAGAAAGACATTAAAGCATAAAGATAATACATTAGGACGCAATATAGGATTTATAAAAACTTATATGAATTGGGCTGGTGGAAGAAAGTATCATAATAATTATGATTTTAAAAGATTTGAAAAAACTTCTAGTGAAACTGATGAAATTGCACTTTCATTTGAGGAACTAGAAACACTTTGGAATTTTGATTTTTCCGAAAATAAACGTCTTGAAAAAGTTAGGGATGTTTTTGTTCTTGGCTGTGCAAGTGGTATGAGATATTCTGATTATTCAAGAATTAATAAAAGTAATATACGAAACGGTCAAATATTTATCAATACCCAAAAACAAAAAAGTAATTTGGGTATTCCTTTAAATAAGTATTCACGACAAATTTTGGAAAAATATGATTACAACCTGCCGATTATAAGCCCACAGAAATTTCGGAAATACATAAAAGAGGTTTGTAAGAAAGTTGAATTTGATGAAATTATTGTCAAAACATCTTTTAGAGGGAATGAAAGAATAGAAGAGAAAATTCCTAAGTATAAAATGATTAGTACACATACAGCCAGAAGGACTTTCATCACTTTATCTTTGGAAAAGGGAATGAGACCCGATATAATTATGAGTATAACTGGTCATAAAAGTTATAGTAGTTTTAAAAAATATATTAAACTTTCCAAACGAATAAGAGAGGAAGAAATGACAAAAGCTTGGGACTAATGAATAGCATTGATTACACTAAATTATTAAATGAGAGATTTAATATTAATAACATAGAATCACATTTAAAGCAAATAATTAAAGCATCTACAATTAATGCTGAAAACAGGCTAGCAAATTTTAAAAGGCAAAATGCAGATTATATCGAAATTGTTTCAATGTATTCTAATTTAACGGATTACCATTTACTTATCTTAGGTAATTATATAGATATTAAAAATAGAATTATAGACCTACGCCGAAACCCATTATACTCATTATATTGGAAGGGGGTAGAAGAGAACAACTCAGTAAACGAGCTCATGGTCTTCATATATCATTTTAATGAATCTAAAGATCTTGATTCTCTACTAGATGCTATGCAAACAGAATTAAGCAACATAATTTATTATGAACTTGCTTTTCAATTTTCATCAAGTTATAAAAATTCACTGCCCAATGACTACCTTAAATCTAAGGCCATTGACTCAAAATTCTTTGAACAAATAATTATTGATACGCAACATAAAAAAATTCTGGAACTTGAAAATGACAAATTTAATCATGATGATATTTTTCGGAAATATGTATTTAATCTGAATGCTGTATCTATCCGAGTGATCTTTGATTTTATGAAGTCATACAATTTGCTGGACTCAGATATAAATTTTGGAAAATTTGCTCATATGCTATATCCATCCAATGATTGGGTTTTCGATTTTAATTTAAGAGATACTGAAATGACATTTGATCATTTGGAGTATCTGCTAAATCTCCTGAGATTCTTTTATAAAGGTGATAAAAGTGAATATCAAGATTTTCTAAATAAAAAAGTAAAAATTACAAGTAAACATGGAAATTACAGATATGGTTATGATCTAGAACTTAAAATGAGAAAAACTATAATTAAGAAGTTTGAAACCGATAACGATGATATAACAAATGACATCATTTCTCTCTATCAAAAAGTCGAATCTGTCGAAATGGAATATTAAAAAGTAAATTAAAACCAAATTGAAAATCTAAGTTTCAGCATAAGTAATTGATTATCAAATGCTATTTTTTTTAAAAGTTTAACCATTTTCCCAAATTGATACATTTTCATACCGCCCTAAAATTACGGTATGCTTATTACCAACTTAAAACTGGAGGATCTCGAAGATCTAGTACAGACCTCCGTCGAAAATTCTTTAAAAAATTTTTTCACTAAAAAATTAGAAAAGGAAAACCAATCCCAAAAATTATCAGTTAAAGAAACTGCAATCCTTTTATCCGTTTCCGAAATAACTGTGCGCAACTACATAAAGCGCGGATTACTTAAAGCTGAACGTATTGGGAGTCGCATATTTATACATCGCGAAAATTTAGAAAACTCGCTAAAGGAAGTTAAATCTTTAAAATATAAAAGATGTTAGAATCCAGCGCGGTATATCCCTATTTCGAAGCACTGATCAATGATATAATTGTTGATATCAATTATAATATTGAGTTCAAAAGATATGAAGACCCAAACGTAGTGTTACATAATATTTCTCGCAAATTGGAGATTTTGAAAGGAGAATTGGCAAAAAACCCTTCAATTAGTAATGTGAATTTTGAAAAGTTAATTAATTCAGCTTGTATCGAAGCAAAAGCTAACTGTATAGATATTGACGGTGTCAATTTAAGAGTTGCATTTAAAGAAGATGCTGATTTTGGAAAATTTTGTTCATTAAACCTAAATATTCCAAGAAAATGAAATATCTAAGAATTGGCACTGATTACTACAAAGTAGTAGAAAAACCAACACTAAACGGCACAACAAATTCAACAATTATACCTTGGAAAAGGTTTACAATTGTCGATGATCACGGAAAGGAATTTTTAAAAGATATTCCTAAATATGAAGGATTTACTGTTCAACCATCACACTGTGATTATAAAAAGGAAGTAAAAGGCTTTTATAATAAATATATGCCATTATCGCATAATATTACAAAGGAGTATGACGAATATAAATTTCCAGTAACATTGAAATTTTTACAACATATATTCGGTGAACAATACGAGATAGGTATTGATTATCTAACAATTTTATGGCAACGACCAATCCAGATTTTACCCATTCTTTGTTTAGTTAGTGACGAAAGAAATACTGGTAAAACCACTTTTTTAAATTGGCTCAAGCTTGTTTTTCAGGATAATATGACGATTAACAAAAATGAGGATTTTAGAAGTAGATTTAATTCCGATTGGTCAGAGAAATTAATAGTAGCAATTGACGAAGTTTTGTTGGATAGGAGAGAGGATAGCGAAAGAATTAAAAATCTTTCAACAGCGGCAGTTTACAAAACGGAATCTAAGGGAAAGGATAAGACTGAAACTTTGTTTTTTGGAAAATTCGTGCTATGTTCAAATAATGAGCATAATTTTATTTTTATTGATGAAAAAGAGATTCGATATTGGATTCGAAAAATTCCAAAACTTGAGAGCTCAAATCCCGATTTAATGGAAATATTGGAGGAAGAACTTCCAATGTTTATAAGCTACATTAATCAGCGAAATGTTATTTCTCCGAAGAAAACACGTATGTGGTTCACCAAAGAACAAATAAGGACAGAAGCTTTAGATGTGTTGGTTAAAGGAACTAAATATTCTTTTGAAAAGGAAATGATTCTGTTACTCCAAGAAATGTTTGAAGATTTCGAGCAAGAATCAATTTGTCTTTCCTATAATGATTTAATCAACCTTTTTAAAGAAACTAACCAAAGGGTTTCAAGAAGAGAAATAAGTCAATTGGTAGTCCAGAAATGGAAAATGGAACATCAGAATAGTAGCTATGATTTTTATTATAAAACTATAGATCCGAAGACATCGGATTGGACTATGGGAACAATTAATAAAAAAGGCAGGTATTTTAGATTTGAAAAAGACTTTATAAATAATCGTTGATGTGTTGAATTTAAAGTGAAGCATTGGTAATTATATAGGTTACGGTTCAACAGAAATTCAACATCCAGCATTCTTGTGGTTGTTGAATTTTTGTTGAACTTATTGTATCAATGAATATGGTAGGTGAAATGGGTTTTCAACAATTCAACATTAAAATCAATCTATAGTTATGGGGTTATGTTTTTTATTTAATTTTTGAAATAATAATGAATATATATAACAATATTATCATTGTATTTCTAAAAAGCAAAAGTTTAGAATGCTTTTAATTTCATGACAGTTAGTGATTTAGAGATAGAAAGTAAGAGGGTGGTGATTTGCAATGAAACTATTGCCATTTTAACTCTAATTAATTTTACTTTTCGAAAGTTAAAAAAACTTCTATATCTGGAATTTATAGGAAAGAATAGAATTGTTTGATTTAATATATTTTCCTGAAAACAGATGTTTTGTGATTTCTAATAACTAAACAATTGTTAATATAATTTTTTCACTACTCTAATAAAGCTTCTGAAACCGGTTTGAGAACTAAATTGTCAATCAAATTAAAGATAGATTGACCGCCAAAAAATATTGAAATCGTATATTGCACTTAATAAAACATAATACTTATTAATAATTTATCTAATGGCTTTAAAAACAATTATTTCGGACGATTCAAATAATGAAATGGAGTGTTACTTAAACGATTCAGGAAAGGTTTATATAGAAGTTGGACAAAATAGTGAAGATACTATGTACTCAGGACATATTGTATTGGAAAAAGAAGATGTTCAATTTCTTATTAAAAAATTGACTGAATTAGAAACACAAATGCAGAATTAAAGTAATCTCCTTTGCTAGTGTAATTGGATAAGCGCTTGCTTTTCCATAGAGAAAATAGAAGTGGAGGGGAAAACCTCCACTTTTATTATTGTAGTATAAAAGTTGATTTAAAATTAAAATTGCAATTCTCCACTAAACCGTTGCAATAGGATTATTGATTTAAGCAATATAGGCTTCCATTAGAGCTAATCTTCAAGAAATAATTTTCTTTGTTATAATTCAAATATTTAAATGAATATGCTTGAGGTTTGCTTGGCCTTAGCTGTTTTGCTAATCCTAGCAATGATTAGTTTCCTACTACCAATGTAACCATTGGATTTCTTAATAACTAGTATTGAATAATATTGAATGTTTAATTAAAAACATCAATCTTAATATTGAATGTTTACCTAAATTACCTTTAACCTCCTACCTTATAAATAGTTCATTTCAAGTTGATTAGATGTGTTTAGTTTTCATCTAGCGTAATTATTGTAATAAACAATATAACCTTTGTTCAATGGAAACATTGCTTATCAATTGTATGTATTTTATTATCCTTAATAAGTAATGAAAATATGTCAATAATTATAAAATAATAGGTGTCAATAATTGAAATATATTTAACTTTAATCTTAATTATGATTGAAAATAATATTCAGATATGGAGCTTAAACTATCTTATAAACAAATTCTAGTTGACCTACTATCAATAATGCCTCAGGTAATTAAGGAGTTTGGAGAACAAAAAGAATTTAAAGAATGTAATACTCCCTTAAATTCGGACCATAAGTTAAGTTGAAAATTTTTAACTTTAAACTTATGAATATGAAACGAACGAAACGAAAATTCACAATTGCTTTTAAGACCAAGGTTGCCATT
>NZ_JBANCF010000025.1:0-5866 GCF_038742595.1 Aequorivita flava
ATAACCAAAATCTAAATAAAAAAACAGCTTATAGATCCATCTTTCAATCTGTAAGCCTAGAATAATAATGTCAAAAATTAATGAAGAAATATGTTGTTTTTTACCTCAGTTCTTTGTTACCTGCTGGCTTTTTTTATTTCAGTTCCTATTTTGTTCATTATTTCGTTCCAATGTTCTTTCATTTCTGCTCTCTGTTCAGCGTTCAATAATTTCTCTTGGTGAATTGCAACTGTTGTCTTTTCTTGATTTCCAATGACTCTAATTTGAATTGTTGACATATTTTCCCAATTTTTCGATTTCCAATTCAGTCGAATATGGGAATTTGCTTTAAAAACACGGACAAGTCCTGTTATGCCATTTTCAGTTTCGTATTCTTTTTTAATTTCAAGTTCATTTTTCAATTTACCCAACCAAATTTTTAGTCCATTTTTTGAAAATAAAAAGTCCCAAACCTTTTCAGTCGAAACAGGAAAGGTTTTCCTTATTCCGAATTGAAATCCTACGTCTTTGGTTTTTCCGACTTGATTTTCCATTTTCTTATTTTTCAGGTTTAAATGCTATCGCGTCAATTTCAATTAAAAATTCTGGATTTATTAGTCCTGTAACGTACAAAACTGTAATAATCGGTGGGTTTGGGTTTTGTCCTAAAAATTTCTGTGAAACTTGAAATGCACCATAAGCATTCTGCCCTTGGACAATATGAATGCTTAATTTCACTAAACTTTCAAAATTTACTCCACAAGATTTAAGAGCAATTTCAAGGTTTTTCATTACTTGCTCGGTTTGCTGTAAAATATCATTTTTTCCTACAATTTCTCCGTTTCCATTTACTGCATTTTGTCCACCGATATAAATTGTCTTTCCGTTTCCTTCAGTCGTTATGATTTGAGAAAACGCAGAATTTTTTATTAGTCCATCTGGATTTATATGTTCCATTTTATTCTCCATTGTTCGTTGTTTTCAGCTTGCAGGTAACGGTCTTGTATAACGCACGATGCGTAATGCAAAGACTAAATTACATAAAAAATACCTTATTTCCCGCCCGGGCGATTTTTCCGATAAGGAAAAATTGAGCATTGGGCGTTATGCATTGTTATGTTTAGTGCCGACGCATAACAGTGGCACGTCCGAGTCAGAAATCCAAGTCAAAATTTACAGTTTCAGTTTATGATTTTTGTCGAAATTTATTTTTTCCGCCAAACAAGTCCGATTAAAATTTTGTGCAATAATTCCGAAACTCAATTTTGTGTTTAAATAACCGATTGGTACTGTCCGATGCAAGTCCGCTGCATTTTATTCAGCTTGTTTTTTTGTCAATTGGGCTGCGTTAATTTCCAGTCATAATTCGCAAATACGCCCAAATTAAATGCCTCCGAATTAATTCGCAAGAATTCAATTCGGAGGCATTGAACATAACGGATTTGTATAACGCACGATGCGTGATGCACAGACTAAATTACATAAAAAATACCTTATTTCCCGCCCGGGCGATTTTTCCGATATGGAAAATTTGAGCATTGGGCGTTATGCGTTGTTACCTGTTTTTGCGACACACAACAGTGGCACGAACGGCTTTTCCGCAATCAAGTCGGCGTTATATTCCGCGCAGTTTGTCAAAAATCGATTCGATTCGGTTTGAGTGGGCAAATCCGTTAAAATTGTTCGGTTCCGAATTAAGTCCGCATTTTGGGTTTTTCCGCTTTCGAGCAAAAAGTCAGCCGTCAATTTATCCGCTTGAATTTTTCCGAATAGACGACTTTTTTAGTCAGATTATTTGTCTGGAAATTTCGTCGGAGCAATTACAGGTAACGGTCTTGTATAACGCACGATGCGTGATGCACAGACTAAATTACATAAAAAATACCTTATTTCCCGCCCGGGCGATTTTTCCGATAAGGAAAAATTGAGCATTGGGCGTTATGCGTTGTTACCTGTTTTTGCGACACACAACAGTGGCACGATCGGATTATCCGCAATCAAGTCGGCGTAATATTCCGCGCAGTTTGTCAAAAATCGATTCGATTCCGTTTAAGTGGGCAAATCCGTTAAAATTGTTCGGTTCCGAATTAAGTCCGCATTTTGGATTTTTCCGCTTTCGAGCAAAAAGTCAGCCGTCAATTTATCCGCTTGAATTTTTCCGAATAGACGACTTTTTTAGTCAGATTATTTGTCTGGAAATTTCGTCGGAGCAATTACAGGTAACGGTCTAGTATAAGAATAGTAGCGGATTTTCACACCCTAATTTTTCAGTTAAACACAGACCTTTTTCATATTCACTTACTTTCGTTTTAGCGATTAAACCGCTATTATTTTTATACATTGTTACCTGCTGGCTTTTTTATTCAGACTTTCATTCAGCGTTGGCAAAGACATACTCTTTTGCAATTTTGGCTTGTGTTTTGGCTGTAGCGAATTGCAAATGTGTATGGCTTTTAGCGTTGGCAAATTCCAGCCGTAAAATTTCATCAATTTGTTTGATATATTGTTCTTCTTTTGTGTCTTTAAAATCCGAATAAAGATTTAAAATTCTCTCAACTTGTTCTTGAGATAGTTTAGATAAATCAAGCATTTTGGATTTGTTCAAATCGTTAGGTTCAAATTTTTTCAAACCATTACCATATTCTCTTCTATTGTCGCTAAAGATTTCTTTTGCTACGTCTGTTAATAGGTAAGCAAATAATAAATCTATAGGAACATCTGAAAATAAATCCGAGTTTGTTGGATAAACACAATGAAAGGTTGTCAGGTTAGAAATGTTTGCTTCATTTCTAATAAACTTAACACCATTTCTATTAAATACAGAAACCCAAATTGGTGCGGGTGGTCTATTTTCTAATGAATACCAAGGCTTTCTTTTTTTGGTTAAATACTTTTCATTTACTTTTTCGTTTTCACCTAAAACTATGTATTCAGCAACCTTTTTGTTTTCGGAATCCTTACCGTTGAAAAGATAAGCCAATTCATCATTTTCGATGAGGCTCTCATAATTTGATTTAGTGAAAAAATTGCCTTTCACGTCTTTCGCTTTACAAATACAAGGCAAAAGGCATTCATTGGGAATAGAATATTTTTCGGCTTTTGATTTTCTAAATGTAAAATATTCATTTGCTCCTGTTGCGATACCTCTTACAACTTTAGCGTAAGTAGAAAATGGAACGAGATTTTTATAATTTATAGAGTTCTGAACTTGGTAAAATTGTCTCCATTTAACACTTGGGTCTAAATCAGATGGCTTGTAAGTAAATTCGCCTTTAGCATTTGGATATGAACTAATGTACCCCTCAATTAATTTTAAGTCAGATTTTGATTGGATATTGGTTATTTCAATTTCAGAATTATGTTCGTCATTTGCTAAAAGAAGAATAGAAGCTGTTGTCATTGCATCATTAAATACGTTTTCTTTAAAATCAATTACAAAAAGGTGTCTTAATGTCCTTGTTTTTAAAAGATATTCCTTGACAAGTTTACCATAATCAGAGTTTAAAAACTCCGAAGGAATAATATAGGCTATTCGGCCACCTTTCTTTAATTGAAAAATAGATTTAAGAAGGAAGAGAGTATATAAGTTAGTAAATCCGTTAAATTTAAATTTTAAATATCTTTCTACTTCTTTTAAAATTTCTTTATTGTCGTAATCGTGGAATTTTAAATAAGGTGGATTGCAAATAATACCATCATATTTGTTTTTCCATCCATTATACATATAGTCCTCAAGATTTAAAGAAACGTTTTTATGAGTTTTGAAATAATCGGAAGCATCTTTAAAAATGTTCTCATCTATATCAAAACCTTTGATTTTTAAATTCTTTTTCTTTTTTAAAAGTGTTCTTGAAAAAATACCTAAACCAAAAGCTGGCTCTAAAACAGTTTTTAATGACTCATTACCAAGTAACCAATCAGCCATAAGGTCTGCTATCGGTTGTGGTGTAAAAAATTGAGCATACTCTTTACGATGGTCGATAGCAGTCTTTTTAGTATATATTTTTTCTAAATTCATATTTAAAAATCTTCTATGTTTAATAAATCTTTTAGACTATCAATGTCTAAATATGCTGTTCCTTTATCAAAAGTGACATAAAACAATAATCTTCCTCTACCCATTTCACGTCTAACACTCTTATGTTCTGGCTCTTCAACTTTATAAGCAACCTGATTGGTGTTTCTAGTATTAATTTTAATAGTGGTCTTATTTTGATTTTTTATGTCTTTGGAAATTTCATAATGTTCTCCCTCTTTGTCTGAATCAGTAATAAGAGATAAAATATTGCTAAAAGAAATTCCGTAAGATTTGTCAAAGAATACTTGAAAATAATAGTGAGGAACGTTAAATGTTTCCGCCCACTTGTAAACAACTTTTATATCTTCAACTTTTGGTGTAATACTTAAATAGTCTCTTTTTTGGACGATTTTAATATGTTCTTTTAAGTCTTTGAATAATAAAGTTAATTGCTGTAACCTTTCTGTTGAGTTCCAACTTGGTCTTCTGAAAGTTATTGCATTTATGGTTTCCTCTGTTATACTTTTGAGTACTTCCAAATGAGGTTTCTTTTTTGGATGTTCGAACTCTTTTGCAAAGTCATTTATTAAAACATCCCTGATTTTTAATGCTTCTTTTAAATGATAATTGGTTCTTTCCTGCATTTCATTTTCATATTTATCAATCAGAAATGCACTTGAACGAATTTCAAGTCCTGCAATTGCTTTTTTTACGTACTCTGTTATTTTAGAGTGTGCAATTTTACTTATGTCGTAGCCAAGATTTTGGTCAAAATCCTCTTTTTTAAAAACTAATAAATCAGGTCGTTTTCCAATGGTATCAAGTTCGTCTTGAAAGTCGGTATAGAATTCATCAAATCCTGCATCACCTGCTATTAAATCATCAGATTTTCCGTATCGAACAGCAACGTAATTTTTTGAAGTTTCATTTATTGCTCTAAAAATTAAATCTTCTGCCCAATCTCCTTGTTCTTTGTTTGTAATAAAATTAGATGATGCCTGTGTTGGCGGTGAAGTTCTATCTCTTGGGATTGTAAAATCAACAATAGAAGTTGGAATAGATTTCGTTATTTCTCTTAATTCTTCAAAGTAGGTCATATTGTTTTTCGATATTTTATTTCTTGTTCAGCAACTTTTAAAACATCAATTGCTTTTTTTTCATCTTTTATAAGGTCGTACACTTTGTTTGCTAACCATAGTGTTTCCAATTCTTCATATGAGTATTTGAAAAGTTTACTGATAGTTTTCAAATGTTCTTTTTTTAAGTTTTTTTGGTTTCTCTCTATTTTACTCAAATATGCATCACCAACTTCTAACTTGTAAGCAAGTTCACGTTGTAACATTTGAGCTTCTTCTCGTAATTCTCTTATTTTTTGTCCAATCGTCATTTTCCTTATTTTGACTTGACCTAAATCAGTCAAATTTAATAATTAATTTCGATTAATCGGTTTTCATTTAATTTTTTTTTCGGGTGGTGGTGGGGAAGTGAAAGCTCTTTTTATTTTGTGAGGTACGAGCAAAATGAAATGTGCTTGAACGTGCGGTGGTGTTTTTTCAGCTTGCAGGTAACGGGCTTGTATATGGCTCGTAGCGTGCAAATTATGAAATTATTTTCGGATGAAGCACGAGCCGAATTTTTTAATTTTTCTTATTATCTTTTTTTTCAATAAGCCAAATTAAAAAATTTGGCGGACTAGCAAATATACCTTAACTTCGATTAAGCAACTGACTAGCTATGAGCTATATACGTCTTAAGTTTGATTTTCACTAAATAAGTTAATTTTAAGTATTAATCAGAAAGAACAAAAGAGCGGAGTAAGGTTACTATATACGGTGAAGCTTTAGACTTCGACAACATTGATAATCCCCG
>NZ_JBANCF010000026.1:0-5649 GCF_038742595.1 Aequorivita flava
GGGAACAGAAAAGGGTTTTATATTTGCACCCGCTTAGCAGGACAGATAGCTGTTCAAAAAGAGTTAAGCCGGACGCTCTGAAATTTTTTTGAAATATTTTTTTAAAAAGTATTGCGGGATTAAAAAAGAGTTGTATATTTGCACCCGCTTAGCGAATGAGTGACTACAGAACACGAGTTTGCGAGGCGAGAAGAATAGAAAAAAAGTTCATTGAGATATTGAAATTGACAGCGTAGATCGGCATCCGAAAGGGTGTCGGTCAACAAAGAAACTAAACTAAGTGAGATTTTCTGGGATTTTTTTGAGAGTCGAGCTCTTACTGATGTATGGTCGCAATATTATTGAAGATTATACGATGAAGAGTTTGATCCTGGCTCAGGATGAACGCTAGCGGCAGGCCTAACACATGCAAGTCGAGGGGTATATGGTGCTTGCACCATAGAGACCGGCGCACGGGTGAGTAACGCGTATGGAATCTGCCTTGTACAGGGGAATAGCCCAGGGAAACTTGGATTAATGCCCCATAGCATTATAGAGCGGCATTGCTTTATAATTAAAGATTTATCGGTACAAGATGATCATGCGTCCCATTAGCTAGTTGGTGTGGTAACGGCACACCAAGGCTACGATGGGTAGGGGCCCTGAGAGGGGGATCCCCCACACTGGTACTGAGACACGGACCAGACTCCTACGGGAGGCAGCAGTGAGGAATATTGGACAATGGGCGAGAGCCTGATCCAGCCATGCCGCGTGCAGGAAGACTGCCCTATGGGTTGTAAACTGCTTTTTTACGGGAAGAAACACCGCTACGTGTAGCGGCTTGACGGTACCGTACGAATAAGGACCGGCTAACTCCGTGCCAGCAGCCGCGGTAATACGGAGGGTCCGAGCGTTATCCGGAATCATTGGGTTTAAAGGGTCCGTAGGCGGGCGATTAAGTCAGTGGTGAAATTCTGCAGCTCAACTGTAGACCTGCCATTGATACTGGTCGTCTTGAATCGTTGTGAAGTGGCTAGAATATGTGGTGTAGCGGTGAAATGCTTAGATATCACATAGAATACCGATTGCGAAGGCAGGTCACTAACAACGCATTGACGCTGATGGACGAAAGCGTGGGGAGCGAACAGGATTAGATACCCTGGTAGTCCACGCCGTAAACGATGGATACTAGCTGTCCGGCGCACATTGGTGCGCTGGGTGGCCAAGCGAAAGTGATAAGTATCCCACCTGGGGAGTACGTTCGCAAGAATGAAACTCAAAGGAATTGACGGGGGCCCGCACAAGCGGTGGAGCATGTGGTTTAATTCGATGATACGCGAGGAACCTTACCAGGGCTTAAATGTAGTCTGACAGGGGTGGAAACACCCTTTTCTTCGGACAGATTACAAGGTGCTGCATGGTTGTCGTCAGCTCGTGCCGTGAGGTGTCAGGTTAAGTCCTATAACGAGCGCAACCCCTGTTGTTAGTTGCCAGCGAGTCAAGTCGGGAACTCTAACAAGACTGCCGGTGCAAACCGTGAGGAAGGTGGGGATGACGTCAAATCATCACGGCCCTTACGTCCTGGGCCACACACGTGCTACAATGGCAGGTACAATGGGCAGCCACGCCGCAAGGCGGAGCGAATCCACAAAACCTGTCTCAGTTCGGATCGGGGTCTGCAACTCGACCCCGTGAAGCTGGAATCGCTAGTAATCGGATATCAGCCATGATCCGGTGAATACGTTCCCGGGCCTTGTACACACCGCCCGTCAAGCCATGGAAGCTGGAAGCACCTGAAGTCCGTCACCGCAAGGAGCGGCCTAGGGTGAAGCTGGTAACTAGGGCTAAGTCGTAACAAGGTAGCCGTACCGGAAGGTGCGGCTGGAACACCTCCTTTCTAGAGAAAGACGACCGAAATTCAACAAAGAGAGGCTCTTATATGAAAAGAACAAGGGAGTCTTGCTTGGTTTAGCTGTCAATTTTATAATTTTTTGAGAGAAAAGAAGAAAGAACAAAGAACAAAGAGGGATGCCGCAAGGATGTCTTTTCTCTTTCCTCTTTAATCTTTACTCTTAGGTACAGTCTCATAGCTCAGCTGGTTAGAGCGCTACACTGATAATGTAGAGGTCGGCAGTTCGAGTCTGCCTGAGACTACGAATAGAAATATTAGATTGGAGATTGGCGATTGCCGATCTTTTGGTCTGCAAAAGTTCATTTAAATAAAAATAGAGATTTTAAGAAGTTGAGTGAGTTCAACAATCGTTAATCGTAAATCAACAATCTGAAATCGATTACGGGGGATTAGCTCAGCTGGCTAGAGCGCCTGCCTTGCACGCAGGAGGTCATCGGTTCGACTCCGATATTCTCCACCACGGACAACAACCGTTGTTTTTCATTAGCTGCCCGTTATCCGGGCCTGAAGAATACGGGGATCCAGACAGTTCATTGACATATTGGAAATAAAGAATACGAGAAAAGTAATAATAAAGAGGTATACTTAGGGTATACCGAATTTTTGAATAACTCATTAAAGAGCAAAAAAGTACAATAAGCAAAATAAGAGCGTATGGGGAATGCCTAGGCTCTCAGAGGCGAAGAAGGACGTGATAAGCTGCGAAAAGCTGCGGGGATTGGCACATACAAGTTGATCCGCAGATATCCGAATGGGGCAACCCACTATGTTGAAGACATAGTATCCGCAAGGAGGCGAACCCGGGGAACTGAAACATCTAAGTACCCGGAGGAAGAGAAAACAATAGTGATTCCGATAGTAGCGGCGAGCGAAATCGGATTAGCCCAAACCGTACAGTTTACGGACTGTGCGGGGTTGTAGGACCACGACATTTGGTGCTTTACGAATAAGAACACGTTGGAAAGCGTGGCCATAGACGGTGATAGCCCGGTATTAGTAAGGACAGTTACCGATAGTGGTATCCTGAGTAGTGCGGGGCACGTGAAACCCTGTATGAATCCGGCGGGACCATCCGCCAAGGCTAAATACTCCTGAGAGACCGATAGTGAACCAGTACCGTGAGGGAAAGGTGAAAAGAACCGTGAACAACGGAGTGAAACAGATCCTGAAACCATACGCTTACAAGCGGTCGGAGCCAATTTATTGGTGACGGCGTGCCTTTTGCATAATGAGCCTACGAGTTACTGTTGCCAGCAAGGTTAAAGTTTTAAGAACTGGAGCCGCAGCGAAAGCGAGTCTGAATAGGGCGCCATAGTTGGTAGTAGTAGACGCGAAACCGTGTGATCTACCCTTGGGCAGGTTGAAGTTTGGGTAACACCAAATGGAGGACCGAACCCGTTGACGTTGAAAAGTCTTGGGATGACCTGAGGGTAGGGGTGAAAGGCCAATCAAACTCGGAAATAGCTCGTACTCCCCGAAATGCATTTAGGTGCAGCGTTGATTTATAGTTTTATAGAGGTAGAGCTACTGATTGGATGCGGGGGCTTCACCGCCTACCAATTCCTGACAAACTCCGAATGCTATAAAATGTTGATCAGCAGTGAGGGCATGGGTGCTAAGGTCCATGTCCGAGAGGGAAAGAACCCAGACCATCAGCTAAGGTCCCCAAATGTATGTTAAGTTGAAAAAACGAGGTTGGACTGCACAGACAGCTAGGATGTTGGCTTGGAAGCAGCCATTCATTTAAAGAGTGCGTAACAGCTCACTAGTCGAGCGGTCCGGCATGGATAATAATCGGGCATAAACATACTACCGAAGCTATGGACTTATATTTATATAAGTGGTAGGGGAGCATTCTGTCTGCGTTGAAGGTGTACCGTGAGGTATGCTGGAGCGTACAGAAAAGAAAATGTAGGCATAAGTAACGATAATGCGGGCGAGAAACCCGCACTCCGAAAGACCAAGGTTTCCTCAGCTATGCTAATCAGCTGAGGGTTAGTCGGGGCCTAACGCGAACCCGAAAGGGGTAGTGGATGGACAACAGGTTAATATTCCTGTACCTGCTCACGCTAAAAGTGACGGAGGCGTAAATTTGGTGCGAACTGACGGAATAGTTCGTTGAAGCCAGTGGCAACACGGCGATAGTACACTGAGACTTCGGTCAAGGTGATAATCCAGAGTAGCGACTTCCAAGAAAAGCGAGTGAAGCAGCCCGTACCCTAAACCGACACAGGTGGTTGGGATGAGAATTCTAAGGAGCTCGAGTGATTCATGGCTAAGGAACTAGGCAAAATAGACGCGTAACTTCGGGAGAAGCGTCGCCCCTCTCAAGGGGGGCCGCAGTGAAAGAGTCCAGGCGACTGTTTATCAAAAACACAGAGCTTTGCTAAATCGAAAGATGATGTATAAGGCTTGACACCTGCCCGGTGCTGGAAGGTTAAGAGGAGATGTTAGCTTCGGCGAAGCATTGAATTGAAGCCCCAGTAAACGGCGGCCGTAACTATAACGGTCCTAAGGTAGCGAAATTCCTTGTCGGGTAAGTTCCGACCTGCACGAATGGTGTAACGATCTGGACACTGTCTCAGCCATGAGCTCGGTGAAATTGTAGTATCGGTGAAGATGCCGATTACCCGCTGTGGGACGAAAAGACCCCGTGCACCTTTACTATAGCTTAGTATTGGTTTTGGACAAGTAATGTGTAGGATAGGTGGGAGACTTTGAAGCTGCGTCGCCAGGCGTGGTGGAGTCATTGTTGAAATACCACCCTTTGCTTGTCTAGAGTCTAACCCTTCACAAAAGGGGACAGTGCTTGGTGGGTAGTTTGACTGGGGTGGTCGCCTCCAAAAGAGTAACGGAGGCTTCTAAAGGTTCCCTCAATACGGTTGGCAATCGTGTGTAGAGTGCAATGGCATAAGGGAGCTTGACTGAGAGACCTACAAGTCGATCAGGTACGAAAGTAGAGCATAGTGATCCGGTGGTTCCGCATGGAAGGGCCATCGCTCAAAGGATAAAAGGTACGCCGGGGATAACAGGCTGATCTCCCCCAAGAGCTCACATCGACGGGGGGGTTTGGCACCTCGATGTCGGCTCGTCACATCCTGGGGCTGGAGAAGGTCCCAAGGGTTGGGCTGTTCGCCCATTAAAGTGGCACGCGAGCTGGGTTCAGAACGTCGTGAGACAGTTCGGTCTCTATCTACAGTGGGCGCAAGAAATTTGAGTGGATCTGACTCTAGTACGAGAGGACCGAGTTGGACCGACCGCTGGTGCACCAGTTGTCCCGCCAGGGGCACCGCTGGGTAGCTACGTCGGGAAGGGATAAGCGCTGAAAGCATATAAGCGCGAAACCCACCACAAGATGAGATTTCTTTAAAGGGCCGTGGGAGACTACCACGTTGATAGGCCGTAGGTGTAAGGGCAGTAATGTCCCAGCCGAGCGGTACTAATAGCCCATAAGCTTATGTACAAAGCCCCCCAACCCCCAAAGGGGGAGCCATCACTCCGGTGGTGGCAGGGGCGGCACACTCTTTTTTAAAGTAAAATTCACTTTTCTTCTATTGTTTGTTTTCCGATATGTCACGATATACACCCTCGCGCCCATACGGGCGCCAAGTGGTTCCCCCTTCGGGGGCTAGGGGGCTGATTTAAGGTGGTTATAGCGACGGGGCTCACCTCTTACCATTCCGAACAGAGTAGTTAAGCCCGTTTGCGCCGATGGTACTGCTATCCAGTGGGAGAGTAGGTCGCCGCCTTCCTTTAAA
>NZ_JBANCF010000027.1:0-3950 GCF_038742595.1 Aequorivita flava
TTTTTTACTGTTTGGGGCTCGAACGTACCATTGCGGTCACGCGGCGAAAAAATTTCCAGCCCACCAGAAGAGCTAAGGACATTTTTTCGCCCCCGCCCATTGCGACGGTTCTTTGATGTCTCGCCTTCTTGTTTGAGATGGGCATCCATTTCGCCCTCGAGACTCGATTCTATCACTTTTTTTATCAATGGAGTGAAAACACCACCAGTTCCTGTAAGTGGTTTGCCGGATCGAAGCTCTTCGCCCATTTGTTTTATGAGAGCTTCCATATCTAAATTACTTTCTGTACTTTTCATATGTCTAATTTATTAAATTATAAATTGACACACTTAATTGAATAGACTCTAGGGAAGTTCAATTATACCTATTACCAATCAATTATCACCTATCACCTAATCCCTACCTAGTACCAATCTGCGTGGTAGCGTTCTTCGCCTAGGTTGAAGATAACGCCTATGCTTACGTTTACAAAGCCGCCGGAAGTGCCTTTTTCGCCGGCATTAAGGCTGTTGCCGTTGTAGCCGTAGTGTTGTCTGATGTTGGAGATATAGGTCATATCGCCCATTAAGCTCATTTGGTTGCTGATTTTATATTGAGCGGTGAAGCCTGCGAGGATATTACCAATACGGTCGGTGCCGGTTGAGCCGGTTGGGTTTGAAAAAGTAACTCCTACCCCTGTGTGAAACAAGAGACCAAACTTTTCCCTGATATGGAAACTGACGTTAAGGAGTCGGCCTACATTTACTACGCCCTCTACCCCTAGCCTGTTAAAACTTACGCCCATATCCTTTACATCTGGGTCGTTAAAGCGATTAAAGGCATAATGGGCCTTTACCCCTACCCTTTTTGAAAACATATATCTACCCGCTAATTGAAATTGCTTAAAGGCAATATACTTACTTCGGGAAATGCCATCGCCGGGAGCAAAAGGAACGTGAAGGCCTGTGGAAATTTCGGCGGAAAACCGATTGTAATCCTTTTGGGCAAAGAGATTAGCACTTAATAATAAGAAAACAGTTACTAGAAATAGGTAGTTTTTAGTTGAATTCATAAACTCAAATTAGGTTAAATTCGCACTATTGCAGCAAAAATTTTAAATGAGGCATGTTTAAAATTAATCGAGTTAACATGTTCGGGGTGTTTTATTTACTCGGTGCGCAATATATATTATTCTTTTGTACAACGTCAAATAAATAAAAAATATTTTGTCCAAAGTATCAATTTTAACGTTATCGTGCAAAAAATGTTGTTTTATTTTAATGAATTCGTTAAAAATTTGGAAAGATTTCTTCAATCTTTAAGTGAAAGAACCACCAAATGGAACGTGCGTTAGACCGTACTTACCATAAAATTATTGTTTAACAAATTGGGCTTGTTGTACTGCATGGGTTTGGCGGTGGTTATGTCTATAACCCTTACCCCTACTGCATTACAAATAGCCTGCCCTGCGGCGGTATCCCATTCCATAGTAGGCGCAAAACGCGGATAAATATGCACCAGGCCTTCGGCTATTAGACAGAATTTTAAGGAACTGCCCCTGGCTATAACCTCAACCTCACGTTTGGCATTAATGGTTGCTATATAGTTTTTTGTCGCTTGGTTTAAATGCGATCTGCTAGTGGCAATTATTATTTTGGAGGTAGGTTTGGCAGATTGGATAGCTGTAGCCGTTTGTAAAATTGTTTCAACAGACGTATTTGTAGAAGTGAGTACGATCTTTTTGGAAGTCGGTTTTTCTGCGGAAGTAAAATACAAGGTCTTGCTTACGGGAATATAGATGACTCCAAGAATGGGACTGCCATTTTCTATTAGGGCTATATTAACGGTGAATTCGCCATTGCGTTTTATAAATTCCTTAGTGCCATCTAACGGATCTACAATCCAACATTGCTGCCAATGTTTTCGCACCTCATATGGCTGTTGTTTATTTTCTTCGCTGATAATGGGAATATTTGTCGGTCTTAAAAAATCCATTATAACCTCATTAGCTTTTTTATCGGCTATGGTTAAGGGGGAATTATCGTTTTTGATTTCTACCTCGAAATTGGTCTGATAAATTTTAAGTATTTCTGCCCCTGCGTTTAAGGCGGCTTGAATGGCAATGGAAAGGTTTTTTGTCATTGGTGTTTTAATTTGAGGGAAAAGTTACGATTGTTTTTGTTATCTGTTGTCGGGGGGCGGTTGTCTGTTGTCTGTTGTCTGTTGTCTGTTGTCTGTTGTCGGTTGTGGGTTGTCTGTTGTCTGTTGTCGGTTGTGGGTTGTCTGTTGTCTGTTGTCTGTTGTCTGTTGTGGGTTGTCTGTTGTCGGGTGGCGGTTGTCGGTTGTCGGTTGTCTGTTGTCGGGTGGCGGTTGACTGTTGTCTGTTGTCGGTTGTCTGTTGTCGGTTGTCGGTTGTCGGTTGACTGTTGTCTGTTGTCGGTTGTGGGTTGTCTGTTGTCGGGTGGCGGTTGACTGTTGTCGGTTGTGGGTTGTCGGTTGTGGGGATTGTTTAATTGGTTAATTGGTTAATTGGTTAATTGGGATTAAAGGACTTAAAGGACAAAAAGAGTAAAAGACGAAAGGGACAAATGGAATTAAGGGATAAAAGGAACAAAAGGACACAAAGGACGAAATGAATTGTAAAGGACTATGGCTCCCCTTTGGGGCTGGGGGACGTAGGAAATTGAAATCGAAATCGAAATCGAAATCGAAATCGAAATCGAATCAGCTCACTTTGGGATTTGTGATTTGTTAATTCGTTAATTTGGGATTTGGGATTTGGCCTTATTTGTATAAGGTGACTGGCAGTTTGGAAGGAAGGTTAAAAAAAGGCTAAAACGTCTTAAAAAATTGATTACCACTACGGGGTTGTTTATCTTTGGGGATAACCTTAAAACACAAATAAAATGGGATATTTAAATCTTGATAAAAAGAAAACAACAGCCACTGCAAAAGAGCTTAATGTACTTCTTGCAGATTATCATTTATACTATCAAAAACTTCGGAATTTCCACTGGAATGTAGTGGGGAAAAATTTTTTCGACCTGCATGTTAAGTTCGAGGAATTGTATGACGATGCGAAAATAACAATTGACGAAATTGCGGAGCGAATTCTTACCCTGCGCTTTCAACCCACCAGTAATTTTACAGATTACTTAAAAATGAGCAATATCAAGGAATCTTCAGAAGATACCAAGGATTTGGAAATGGTTAAAATATTGCTGGACGATCACGGAAAGCTGCTAAAACAAATGCGCATAGTAGTTGAAACCGCAGATAAGGCCGGAGATGAAGGTACTATCGATATGATGGGCGGCTATATAGGCCATATTGAAAAAGTAAGTTGGATGCTGGATGCCTGGAGCATGAAGAGTGGAGATAACCATCCGGAGGCATAGGGAGAATTGAGATGTGAGATGTGAGATGTTAGAATTGAGATGTGAGAATTGAGATGTGAGATGTGAGATTTGAGACATTAGATGTAGGTCGTTAGAAAAAATAAAACTGAGTGATTGGAAGTGAAATTCTGATTGCTTGGTTTTTTTTTGTCGGTTGGGGGGGGTCGGTTGACTGTTGTCTGTTGTCTGTTGTCGGTTGTCTGTTGTCTGTTGTCTGTTGTCGGTTGTCGGTTGTCAGTTGTCGGTTGGCGGTTGGCGGGTGGCGGTTGTCTGTTGTCGGTTGGCGGTTGTCGGTTGTCGGGGGTCGGTTGTCGGGTGTCTGTTGTCTGTTATCTGTTGGCTGTTGTCTGTTGTCGGTTGGCGGTTGTCGGTTGGCGGTTGACTGTTGTCGGTTGGCGGTTGGCGGGGGTCGGTTGTCGGGTGGCGGTTGTCGGTTGTCTGTTGTCGGTTGGCGGTTGTCGGTTGGCGGTTGACTGTTGTCTGTTGTGGGTTGTCTGTTGTGGGGATTGTTTAATTGTGTAATTGGGACTTAAAGGACAAAAAGACAAAAGGATACAAAGGACGAAATGACTT
>NZ_JBANCF010000028.1:0-3914 GCF_038742595.1 Aequorivita flava
TTTGGTTGAACTCCAATTACCAATTAAGTCGTTATCGATTTTCTTTTTTGAACAACTTTGTAAAATCGTAAGTAATATTAAAGTTTGGATTATCGTTTTCATTCAAATTATTGCCAACGGTCTCGGCTATGAGTAGTTGCGTGGTTTAGCACTTATCTTTGCAAGTACACACCAAACTGAAAATCCGCGAGGATTTTCAGAAGTAGGCGAGAACAAGCAATTACTTATAGCCATTGTTGTGTGTCGTTTTATTCTTTAATAATTTTAATTGTTGATATACTATTTTTAGCTTTGATTTTTAAAAAATATATTCCAGAATCAAACTCAGATATATCTATCATAGAGGTATTTAGTTTCTTTCTTATAAATTTACCTAAAATTGAATAAATAATCACTTGTTCAATTTGTGCTTTTGATTTGATATTTAACTTTGATTTAGTTGGGTTTGGATATATTTCGATTTCTGGTTTATCAAATTCTAGAATACTTAAATTTGAACAATCTAAATTATATTGTGCTTGTGTGTTATTTATATTCCAACCAGAGTTGTTAGCATAATTTACATCATCTACTTCAATACAAGTTAAATTAGGGTTGTTATAAGCAAGCATACTTAAAAAATTATTATTTCCATTTTTAATATTAAGTAAAGTAAGTTCATTATTTTGGCAGCTTAATGTATTTAAAGAAGTGTTTTGAGATAAGTCCAATTCTGTCAAATTGTTTTGCTGTAGATGTAGAGATTCTAAGTTAATATTTTGGGATAAGTCAATGTTTGAGATTAAACAGTTATGGCATCCAAATTCTTTTAAATTAATATGTTGAGTTAAATCTATATTAGTTAATAGATTAGGATTGCTAATTCCACCACATTGTAAGTCTTCAAGAATTAAGTTTTGAGAAATGTCTAAATTTGTTAATCCGTTGTTATAGCAATGAAGAATTTTAAGATTTGTATTGTTTGATATGTCTAAAGAATTTAAAATATTATTAAAACACAGTAACTCTTCAAGAGAATTTGTCTGAGGTAATATCAAACTATTTAGTTGATAATTATTGTAAACATAAAGCTTTACTAAATAAATAAGTTGAGAAACATCCAAACTTGTTAAATTATTATTAATAACAGATAAATGTTGTAGATTAACAAAGTAACTTATTTCATTCATTGATTGTATATACGAGGACGATAAATGTAAGCCTATTATAGATTCAGCTTCTGTTAATTGTATTTCTCCGTCGTTATTAGTGTCAGCATTGGTGTCAGGAAATCCATCATTATCTATATCAACACAATTGTTGTTGAGAAGTGCGTTTTTAAAATTTATATCGGAAAAATTTATTGTTTGTCCAAAACAAAATATGGGAAAAATAATTAATAATATTGAAAATGTTTTTTTCATAATTTCTTTATTAATGACACACAACGTTTCGTATAACCGCAGTTACGGGAATAAATTTAATGTTTTTCGGATAAGCACCGACGGTAGCAATAACGCGTGGATTCGGACGCAGTCGAATCCGCCGTAATTGCGGTTATGCATTGTTGGGGGTAGTTTTTATTCTCTGTTCTTTAAACCAATTCTTAGATTCTCCACTAAATAGAATAATTAGAACGTACAATTGAATCAGCATTTGAACGATGGACACAATCCCAATTATTGGATTCATTTGAAATTCAGTCATAATGATAAATGGAACACCTAACATTCCAATAATAAAAAGAACTAATAAAGTAATCCTTGCCCAATTTTTTCCTTTTCCAATTTTATATCCGAAGAACCCGATTATTAATATCGTTAATATTCCTATTGTCAAGGATTTGGGGTCAGAAAGCATTTTCTGGTCTGTCATAGTTTCATAAAGAACTGACTTTATCAATCCAATTAGAAGTGAAACGTAAACCAAGATTGACGCTTGTTTTATTTTCTTCGGCACTTCTGTCTTATAAATTTCTATTTCCATACTGTTCTTTTCAAATTACCCCCAACGGTAAGGTATAAGCGTAGTGCGGGATTAGAAGCACTTCACTTTCGGTATGATTATATGTTTTTTATTGGGCAATTTGTTTAAAATTAGTGCTTTCGCCCGTATTACGCTTATACAATGTTGTGTGTCCGTTTTTTTATTCAAATACTCGGTCTTTAAATAATGTTTTTAATTCGTCATATGATTGTTTTGGTTTTTTGCAGAGGTAGATATGTTGATATAACTCTTCTTCATTCTCCGAATAGGGATTGTAAATGGTTTTTACTATAGTTACTTCGTCAAAATACTCGTTAAAAAAGTCGCCAACATTGTAACCTAAACATATTGTTGTTTCAGGCATATCTCCCTTTGGAACCCAATTGTAGAAACTACCGTGTAAAGAATATGCTTTTGGTAAATCATATCTCTCGTTAAACAAATTCACTGCTCCTGCCTGTGCGTAATGTTTTCCCCAAATTATGGTGTTGTTTTTTTCTGGATTTGGTAGGCTGTCGTATACAGTTTTCAATTCCTTTAAAGTAACAGCCCATTTCTCTTTTGAATACCTTTCCTCAAATCTGACATTGAATTGACCACCCTTTACAACATCTCTGTTTTCATAAGGATAGTCGTGTTTTAAATAACTTTCCAATGGAAATACAGGCATCCCAAATGGGATTAAAATGACCCCAATTACAAGTAAAATTCCGATTGGATAAATCAACCATTTTCTTTTTGGCAGAATAATTTGTTCCCAAAATATGCCGCCAAACGGTAAAATTGTCAGTGCAATAGGATAAAAGTAATATCCTTTTCCTTGACTGAATGCTAAAAAGATAATAGATAATAGAATTGATACCGTTAATGGTCTATAGTTTCTCATTGAATGATGGAACATTGAAACGATTGCTGGAATAGTAATGAGCAATGTTAAAGGATTCAATGCCATAAGAAGGCCTGGTAAAACTTCTGAAGGTGTCTGTCTATCCAACTGAGTTTCATAAAGTCGGTCAAACATTTTTAGAACAGGAAAATCATTGACGATTTGCCAAATGATATTTGGGCTTATCAAAATGATAAAAACGATAATATTCCACCAAAAATTTTGCTTTATTAATGCTTGCCTTGTCGATTTAAAAAGCAATAGCGATGAAACTCCGAAAATGAAAAATACAGCATCGTATTTAGTTAAAAATGCCAATACAGCGCCAAAGGTCAGTAACCATAAATATTTTCGGTCAAGACTTTTAACATATTTAGTCAGAAAGAAAAAGTTCAGAACCCAAAACAATTGGCTAAAAACCACTGGTTGAAATAACTGTTGTGAACGTCCAAATGCTGGTGCAATGATGAAACACATCAAAACCAAAAAAACAGCTTTTGTCTTTCCGCCTAATTCTACAGTGATTTTGGAAACAAAAATGAGAATGAGAATTGCAGCAATGTCCGAAAAAATGTGGTGAACGAAAACGGATTCCGTTTGGAATAAGTTTTGGATGAATGCCAAAACTCCAATTATTGGTGGAAATTCCATAAATCCAAATGCAAGATGATTTCCTGTTTCAATATGAAGCAGTTCGTCTCCTTGAAAACCTGAATTTCTGTTAGCTATTAAATGAAGAGCTAATTTGACGATGCAAAAAGCAAATATTACAAGTTTCGTCTGTCTATTCATTTATTATTTCGGGTTTTTTTAAATGGCACACAACGTTGTTGTGTATGGTTAGTTGCGTGATTAAGTAACTAATTTAGTAAACAAATACGAACCAGATAAAATTCCGAAGGAATTTTCCAAATAAGCACTTGCCAAAGCAATTAATTATACACGTCTTAAGTTTGATTTTCACTAAATAAGTTAATTTTAAGTATTAATCAGAAAGAACAAAAGAGCGGAGTAAGGTTACTATATACGGTGAAGCTTTAGACTTCGACAACATTGATAATCC
>NZ_JBANCF010000029.1:0-3890 GCF_038742595.1 Aequorivita flava
CGGACATTAAGATAGATGGCACTAACCTTGGTGTTTCGGACAACACCATTGCCGGTTTCAGTTATTACCCGAACCCGACCAAGGGTGTATTGAACCTACAAAGTGTAGAGAATATCGATCATGTATCGTTGTACAATCTTTTGGGGCAGCTAGTGGTGGACAACCGCGTTGATGCTACCTCATCACAGATAGACATTTCCGGTCTAAGTACGGGCACTTACCTGATGAAGGTAACTGTGAACGGAGAGACGGGAACCTATAAGGTGCTGAAGGACTAATTTCTGACGCATATCTTTAATATAAACCACCCGCTAATGGCGGGTGGTTTTTTTATGAGTTTATAATTTTAGAACAATTTATGGTTTCGTAGTAGTCAGTGATTTTTTGTTTATAATTTCAGCTTTTGAATTTCTTATAGAATTTTAAAGTGCGATTCTTGATAGATTTTATGAAATTCAAATCGTAAAATCGGTGCTCATTTGTTAAAATTTAATTTATATATAATGATTTTGATGCGAATTCGAAATCGGACGAACTGCTAAATTTAAAATATTTTAACACAGAAAATACATTTTAGATAATTGTATAATTCTTCAGTAAACATAGCATAGGTAAGGAGTACAGATAGAAGTTGCTTCCGTTTTATTCTGCAAAAACATAATTTTTAGTGAGTTAAAAGCACGCGATTTTTTCTGTGGCTTAAATTCTTGCCCTGAAAAACTTTGAATTGTGCTTTTTTTAGAATAGCTTTA
The DNA here is from genome assembly GCF_038742595.1 of Aequorivita flava. Lineage (NCBI taxonomy): Bacteria > Pseudomonadati > Bacteroidota > Flavobacteriia > Flavobacteriales > Flavobacteriaceae > Aequorivita > Aequorivita flava. The sequence goes on from NZ_JBANCF010000029.1 coordinate 753, forward strand.
ATTCCTCAAAACTAAATATTTAACTAAACCATTTAAATTATGAAAAAATTTACAATGTTAATTTTATTACTGGTGTTCTCGGTCAGCTATAGCTATGGCCAACAACCAATGATAAAAACGAATGGGACCGATAATCCTATTCATTTCAATCAACAGCAAAAAAATCAAGCTGTCACGCCTTCAAACGTTTCCGTCAGTCCTTCTGACGCTAGTGTTCAGAAAAAGGGGGTAAACAACCCCGTTGTTTACAAAAATCAAACCACTAATCCTCAAGTTTTAAACTTGCCACAAGGAAATCGCTCTAATCACAATGCTCAGATTAGTAGTGAAGGTGCTAATAACCCAATTTCTGGAATGCGAAACGGGTCGAGCTATTCACCTTTATTCTTATCTATAGAGGCTAGAGATCAAGCGGAGCTTTTAGCTGCTGAACAAGAAGGTGTTAATACTAATTTGAATTACACACCAGTGGTTCAAAATAGAGGCCCGCTTTCAGATATTATACCAACAGCGGGGGCAACCGAAACTTTCGCAGTAGTTCCCGGCGATTTCTTTTACGATCCATCAGACGGTGCTACAGGAGGACCGGGAGGTGATTGTTCTACAACTTCTTCTGGAAACACCGGAGATTATCCTAACTGTAATTGTGATACTGTTACAACATTAACTGGGGCAGGATTGTCTGTAGAATTTCTATCATTTAGAGTATTCGGAACTTTCGATTACCTAAATATTTACGATGGGCCAGACACTAGTTCTCCACAAATTTACGACAGTAATTTAAATACTGATACAGATGAGCTTGCAGGAATGATTGCCGCAAATGGTTCAGCTGTTTTTACTTCTACCACAGGAGCGTTAACTTTTGAATTTCATGCAACTGGAGTAGTAAATACTTGTGGTTGGGAAGTTGAGGTGCTCTCTGGTGGCGGTGGGGCGTTCCCAGCGCCATATTGTGGGCCGCTTGAGTTTAACTCAGGAGTCGAGCCTATAACATTAGTAGAGGTTGCGGGTATAAGCAATGTAAGTGATCCTGTTATAGATGGTTCACCAGCCCACGAAGATTTTACGGCAATTGTAGGCGATATGGAAGAAGGGATGTCTTACCCTATTGCTTTGGAAGGTAATACTGGTGGAGGTTTTACAAATAGCTTCACTGTGTTTATAGACTGGAACCAAGACGGAATTATGGATAACGCAAGCGAACGTTATGAAATAGGAACAATAACCGGTTCTACAGGTACAGATGGCCAACAGGCTACTAATAACATTTTAGTTCCAGGGGGCGTAACCGCGGGCACAACTAGAATGCGTGTTATTAAAAAATTCTTGGCTTCCTATGCTCCAGATTCCTGTACTCCTGGTTCTGGCTTTGGTCAAGCAGAGGATTATAGTATCAATGTTACTGCAGGCGGTGGCGGCGGTGGAGTTTGTTCTGAAGAGAATCCAAACGATGGTACTTTCGAGAACGGTTTTAACTGTTCATCAACCTCAGCGTTTATGACAGCTAACGATGTAACTGTTGCTGCAGATACAGACTTCACATTAAGTAATATAACTGCGAGCATCTTCGCCAACGGCGGAATTGCTAACGTAGACGTTAATTATTACGCCAATGCTGGAGGACTTCCTGGAGCTTTAATAGGTTCTGAAGCTTCTGTTACTATCGATAACCAAGCGGTTATTGGCAGCAACTTTGGTTTTGATGTAAACGAAGTTGAAATGTCTGTTACTCCATTTGTTTTCGCAGGACAAGCTGGTGTTCCTACCACATACTGGATTGAACTTTCAGTTACTGATGGTGGTGCAACTGGCAGTGTATTCTGGGTAGTTACTTCATCAAGTATGGTAGGGCTTCCAAGTGCACAGTTTGATGCAGTTTGGGGAATTCCAGATCCACTTATGGACGGTGTTTATATTTGGGAAGGAAATTGCGCGCCAATAGGCGGCGGTGGCGGAGTTTGTTCTGAAGAGAATCCAAACGATTTCACCTTTGAGAACGGCTTTAACTGTTCTTCAGCCTCAGCGTTTATGACTGCTAACGACGTAACTGTTGCTGCAGATACAGACTTCACGTTAAGTAATATAACTGCCAGTATCTTCGCCAACGGCGGAATTGCTAACGTAGACGTTAACTATTACGCCAATGCTGGAGGACTTCCTGGAGCTTTAATAGGTTCTGAAGCTTCTGTTACTATCGATAACCAAGCGGTTATTGGCACTAACTTTGGTTTTGATGTAAATGAAGTTGAAATGTCTGTTACTCCATTTGTTTTCGCAGGACAAGCTGGTGTTCCTACCACATACTGGATTGAACTTTCAGTTACCGATGGTGGTGCAACCGGCAGTGTATTCTGGGTAGTTACCTCTTCAACAATGGTAGGACTTCCAAGTGCTCAGTTTGATGCAGTTTGGGGTATTCCAGATCCACTGATGGACGGTGTTTATATTTGGGAAGGAACTTGCGACCCCATTGGAGGCGGTGGCGGAGTTTGTTCTGAAGAGAATCCAAACGATTTCACCTTTGAGAACGGCTTTAACTGTTCTTCAGCCTCAGCGTTTATGACTGCTAATGACGTAACTGTTGCTGCCGATACAGATTTCACATTAAGTAACATTACAGCCAGTATTTTCGCCAATGGCGGAATTGCAAATGTAGATGTTAACTACTATGCTAACGCGGGAGGTCTTCCTGGAGCTTTAATAGGTTCTGAAGCCTCTGTTACTATCGATAGCCAAGCGGTTATTGGCAGCAACTTTGGTTTTGATGTAAATGAAGTTGAAATGTCTGTTACTCCATTTGTCTTCGCAGGACAAGCTGGTGTTCCTACCACATACTGGATTGAACTCTCGGTTACCGATGGTGGTGCAACCGGCAGTGTATTCTGGGTAGTTACTTCATCAAGTATGGTAGGACTTCCAAGTGCACAATTTGATGCAGCTTGGGGAATTCCAGATCCACTGATGGACGGTGTTTATATTTGGGAGGGAACTTGCGACCCCATTGGAGGTGGAGCAACCTACGATGATTGCGCTGGAGCGATCGCCCTATCTTGTGGCGACAGTGTTGTAGGTGAGACCCTAACCGCGACGGATTCTGGCGGTAACTCCGCACCGGATGTGTTCTATAAGTTCACG
>NZ_JBANCF010000030.1:0-3759 GCF_038742595.1 Aequorivita flava
ATCGTGCCACTGTTGTGTGTCGCAAAAACAGGTAACAACGCATAACGCCCAATGCTCAATTTTTCCTTATCGGAAAAATCGCCCGGGCGGGAAATAAGGTATTTTTTATGTAATTTAGTCTTTGCATTACGCATCGTGCGTTATACAAGACCGTTGTGCGTAAGCTAAAAAAAACAGTTTTCAATTTCAAAATTAATGGATGAACCGAATGATTTAGATATTTTAGTCAAATCTGAATTCGAGAAATTATACTCTGAATTAGATGATGACAAACAGAAATTCATAAATCCAAAATCTATAAAAAATATACTGTTTCATCTAATTGAAAATCCTCGGCTAAATCCACAAAAAAATCAGAAGTTACAAGAGCTGGGCGAAATTCGAATGAAAAAGAAATTGATGGAATTTTTTAATTCAGTTCGGAATACTGACTTAAATAAAGATAGCGCATCCGACTTATACGTTCGATATTTTATGAAAATTGGAGAGTTTATGAGTGAATATTATGGATTTTCGGGCGATGGCGGAAAAAATATTTTAATAAGCATATTAATTGTCCTTACAATCGGAGTTGGAATTGATACAATCTTATATCTGATTAGCTGGATTGAACTTCCTCTATTTTCGTTATTGCTCTTAACATTCTATATTGTAAGACGAATAATCAAATACAGGAAGAAAAAACAATACGGCTTATTCTATTGAGAACGTGGAAAGCCTACGCACAACACCGTATAACCGCAATTACGGCGGATTCGACTGCGTCCGAATCCACGCGTAATTGCTAAGACCAGTTCTAAAACGAAAAACCTCGTATATTTATCCGTAACTGCGGTTATACCAAACGTTATGTTCAATGCCTCCGAATTGAATTCTTGCGAATTAATTCGGAGGCATTTAATTTGGGCGTATTTGCGAATTATGACTGGAAATTAACGCAGCCCAATTGACAAAAAAACAAGCTGAATAAAATGCAGCGGACTTGCATCAGACAGTACCAATCGGTTATTTAAACACAAAATTGAGTTTCGGAATTATTGCACAAAATTTTAATCGGACTTGTTTGGCGGAAAAAATAAATTTCGACAAAAATCATAAACTGAAACTGTAAATTTTGACTTGGATTTCTGACTCGGACGTGCCACTGTTATGCGTCGGCACTAAACATAACAATGCATAACGCCCAATGCTCAATTTTTCCTTATCGGAAAAATCGCCCGGGCGGGAAATAAGGTATTTTTTATGTAATTTAGTCAGTGCATCACGCATCGTGTGTTATACAAAACCGTTACCCTTTATTAAAAATAAGACTCGTCAATAGTTCAACATTTGAGAACTAATTGTATATTTGTTCTATAATTGAACCGATGAAACGAATAATTGCAAAAAGTACACTTCGAGAATTTTGGGAAAAACACGCTGATTCAGAACAATATTTAAAGACTTGGTATGATACCGCAAAAAGTGCTGAATGGTTTTCGCCTAACGAAATCAAGCAAACGTATATCAATGCAAGTATCTTAAAGAATGGTCGAGTAGTTTTCAATATAAAGGGAAATTCTTACCGCCTTGTTGCTAAGTTCAATTATGAAAAACAATGGGCATTTATCCGTTTTATTGGCACTCACGCTGAATATGACAAAATAGATGCAGACACGATTTAAAAAAACCGATTATGGAATTAAAGCCTATAAAAACTGACAAAGATTACCGAGACGCACTTGAACGCTTGGAAATCATTTTCGATGCACCAATCAACACAAAAGAGGGCGACGAAGCGGAAATACTTTCGTTGTTAATTGAAAACTACGAGAATGAACATTATCCGATTGAGGCACCCGACCCAATTGAGGCGATAAAAATACGGATGGAAGAATTGAATATGCGCCAAAAGGATTTAGTGGGAATAATTGGCGGGAAAAGTCGAGTATCAGAAATCCTCAATAGAAAGAAAAAGTTGACTGTGGATATGATACGAGATTTGGAAAGAATACTTCAGATTTCAGCTTCAGTTTTGATAAGTAATTATCAACTCGAAAAGAAATAACAAAGGGTAACAATATATAAACGCAATAGCGGAGTAAATGATTAACTCAAAAGTAATTTTATAAATTTAAAGTAAGTCATTATTCGAAAATTAAGTGCGTCAATCCCGCTACTGCGCTTATACCAAACGTTACCCACAAGCTGAAAACCAACCGCATATTTTAGCACTTTCGGTTTTTGCCGACATACAAATCCAACGCTTTAAAACCAAAAGAGCTAAAATTTCCCAACGCTTGAGAATATTGTATTTAAGTATTTGCTTAAATAAGAAATAACAGTAACTTTGTGATATGGAAAATAATTCTTGCATAAGACAACAAGCCGATATTGAACAAATAAATCGTTGCAAAGACACAGTTTCGGAATTAAGCGAATCTTTCGACTATTTGGCGAACGGACTTTCATTGGTCGGAAATAGCGTTCGACTGAAAATACTTTACCTACTCTTTGAGGAAAAAAGACTTTGCGTTTGTGATTTAAGCGATATTCTTGGAATGAACATTTCTGCAATCTCTCAACATTTGAGGAAAATGAAAGACCGTAATCTATTAGAAACCGATAGAGAAGCCCAAACGATTTTTTACTCACTCACGGCTGAATACGAAAAAATGCTAAATCCATTCTTTGAGATACTTGATAAAAACAAAATTTTAGAAACGATATGAAAAGCGAAAACAAATTAATTGGTGCAGGTTTGTTAACTGCAATTACAGCTTCATTATGTTGTATTACACCTGTTTTGGCTCTAATCGCAGGAACAAGCGGAATTGCTTCAACATTTTCTTGGATTGAACCTTTTAGACCTTATTTAATTGGACTGACAATTTTAGTTCTTGGCTTTGCTTGGTATCAAAAACTAAAACCTCAAAAAGAAATAGACTGTGATTGTGAGACGGACGAAAAACCAAAATTTATTCAATCAAGGAAATTTTTAGGAATTGTAACTGTTTTTGCAATTGTAATGTTGGCTTTCCCATACTATTCAGGGATTTTTTACCCAAATACAGAAAAGCAAATAATCGTAGTTGACAAATCGGACATTAAAACAACGGAATTTAAAATCAGCGGAATGACTTGTGCAAGTTGCGAAGAACACGTCAATCACGAAGTAAACAAACTAAACGGAATTGTAAACTCAAAAGCGTCTTATGAAAATGGAAATGCAATCGTTGAATTTGACAAAACCAAAACCAATGAAACGGAAATTGAGAAAGCAATTAATTCAACAGGCTATAAAGTAACGGACAAAAAAGAAAATTAATGGAAACTATATTAAAATCTGAAATTACTTGTCCAAACTGCGGACATAAAAAAGTAGAAGATATGCCGACAAACGCTTGTCAATTTTTCTACGAATGTGAGAATTGCAAAACGGTTTTGAAACCTAAAGAGGGAGATTGTTGTGTTTATTGTTCTTATGGTACAGTAGCTTGTCCACCAATTCAAGAAAATAAAAGTTGTTGTTAAAAAGCCAACGCTAAAAGCCATACACATTTGTAATTCGCTTCAGCCGACACACAAGCCAAAAATTACAAAAGAGTATGTCTTTGCCAACGCTGAAAACCAAGCTGAACGGAATAAAGCCAGTGGGTAACAAAGAACTGAGGTAAAAAACAACATATTTCTTCATTAATTTTTGACATTATTATTCTAGGCTTACAGATTGAAAGATGGATCTATAAGCTGTTTTTTTATTTAGATTTTGGTTATTTT
>NZ_JBANCF010000031.1:0-2920 GCF_038742595.1 Aequorivita flava
GTTGTCGAAGTCTAAAGCTTCACCGTATATAGTAACCTTACTCCGCTCTTTTGTTCTTTCTGATTAATACTTAAAATTAACTTATTTAGTGAAAATCAAACTTAAGACGTGTATAATTAATGGCTAGTTCTAGCCTACTTACGAAAATCCTCGCGGATTTTCTATTCGGTTTTTATTTACTAAATTAGGTGCTTAAACACGCCACTAATCATACACAAAACCGTTACCCAACATTTGAAAAAAATGCGAACTGAAATTAAATATTTAGAACTTAAAAGCGGATTTTCTGGAAATGGTCCAGCTTGGATTGGACTTGTTTCCTTCTCGAAAAGCGGAAAAACAATTTACTTTGACGGAAAAGCATTTAAAAGTCTCGATGGAACTGGAATTAGCGGAAATTATTTTGACTTGGAAACTGGAGATGAATATTGGATTTCGGGAGTTAAAAAAGATATGTCTGACCGACACAAGTTTGGCGGAGGAAAAATATTTGTGGAAAAACGGATTTTAAGTGAGTATTTGCAAATAGTTGGTAAATCGGAATTACCAAAAACTGATTACGAATTGACAAAAGTGGAAACTGAAAAGCCGATTAAGAGAATAAATGAACTTGAAAATGAATCTCTCGAACCGACTGAATTTGGACAAGAATTATATTTCAAAGAACCAAACGAATTAAAAGATAACGAAATTGAACATTTAATTGCGGAATTAATTGAAGACGAGAAAAGTGTTCAGTTTAATAAAGCTCGTAGGAGTTATAAGAAAAAACGAATTGAATTAGAAGCGGAATTAGAAAAACGTGGAATAAAAAACGTTGGGTAACACCGTGTATAATTCATTGCTAGTACTCGCCTACTTACGAAAATCCTTGCGGATTTTCTATTCGGTTTGTATTTGCTAATTTAGTTGCTGAAACACGCAACGAAATCATACACAAACACGTTGTGCATAATGCGAAAACCGAACTAATCAATGATAGAAATTCTTTTGATTTTACTAATTCTCTTCTTTATGGGACTTCCATTTTATTGGATTTACAAATTAGTATATAAAAAGAAAAAAATTATAAAAGCTGACAAACAGAATACCGAAGAAAAAAAATCTGAATCTGAATTTGAACCATCGGAATTAATAAAAAAAGCGGATTTTATGTTTATGCAAGATTACCGAATGTGGAAAAATCTTTCTGAATCTAAAAAAAAGGAACGCTTGACTGATATACAAGTGATTTTCGATTATGGCAAAGACCATTTAAAAAGAGAAATGATTAAAAAAGGTTTTGAGCCTGGTTCCAAAATAATTGACATTAAATATTTCACAGGATTAAATGAATTTGGATTTACAATAGCAACATTTTTAATTCAACACGAAAAAGGAGGAGAAATTCGAGCGCTGACTGTAAATATTGATATGGACAAAATGAACTTTACAGCAACAAACAATCACTTTTTTAGTAATGGAAAAGAAAAATATTGGTACTTAAAAGAAAAGAAAAAAGATTTAATGAAAATATAAGCACTATGCACAACACCGGCTATAGTTCATTGCTTCTGACTTTCCCCCCGGAAAGTCCTCGCAAATTTGCTATCTTCGGTTTGCGGCGGAAAATCCTCGCGGATTTTCACGCAACGAAACCATAGCCATAACCGTTACCTGTAATTGCTCCGACGAAATATCCAGACAAATAATCTGACTAAAAAAGACGTCTATTCAGAAAAATTCAAGCGGATGAATTGACGGCTGACTTTTTGCTCGAAAGCGGAAAAACCCAAAACGCGGACTTAATTCGGAACCGAACAATTTTGAGGGATTTGCCCACTCAAACGGAATCGAATCGATTTTTGACAAACTGCGCGGAATATTACGCCGACTTGATTGCGGAAAAGCCGATCGTGCCACTGTTGTGTGTCGCAAAAACAGGTAACAACGCATAACGCCCAATGCTCAATTTTTCCTTATCGGAAAAATCGCCCGGGCGGGAAATAAGGTATTTTTTATGTAATTTAGTCAGTGCATCACGCATCGTGCGTTATACAAATCCGTTGCCCATAATGCTGAAAAAACTCAAAAGTTATCAATTTGGTAACTTTTTTTTATATTTGCGACAAACAAATTGAAGTGAAAATATTTTCGAGAGGAACTTTACGAGATTTTTGGGAAAAACACGGTAATTGCGAAATTCAATTAAAATCGTGGTATCGAGAAATCGAAAAATCAAATTGGGCGAATATAAACGACTTAAAAGCGGAATATCCAAACGCAAGTATTTTAAAAGACAATCGAATTGTTTTCAACATCAAAGGCAACGATTATCGATTGATTGTAAAATTTAACTTTGAGTATCAACTCGCGTGGATAAGATTTATCGGAACTCACGCTGAATATGACAAGATTAACGCAAACGAAATTTAATATGAAAATTAAACCGATTAGAAACGAGGCGGATTACCAAAAAGCTCTTGAGCGTTTGGAAGTAATCTTTGATGCCAAAAAAGGAACTGATGAAGGCGACGAACTGGAAATACTTGCAATCGTAATTGACAACTACGAGAAAGAAAATTTTCCGATTGGAATGCCAGACCCTATTTCAGCTATTAATTTCAGAATGGAGCAAATGGGATTAAAACAAAAGGATTTAGTTGAAATGATTGGCTTTAAGAGTCGAGTAAGCGAAATAATGAATAAAAAGCGAAAACTGACTTTAGAAATGATTAGAAACCTGAACGCTAAATTGCACATTCCGACTGAAGTTCTGATACAAGATTATTAAACAACATTCCGAAAAAGCACTATGGGCAACAAAGAACTGAGGTAAAAAACAACATATTTCTTCATTAATTTTTGACATTATTATTCTAGGCTTACAGATTGAAAGATGGATCTATAAGCTGTTTTTTTATTTAGATTTTGGTTATTT
>NZ_JBANCF010000032.1:0-2259 GCF_038742595.1 Aequorivita flava
CCATATATAAGCTATGGCTTGGTCTGTCCACACTTGGAAAATCCTGCGGATTTTCCAAAGCCAGTTTTTATCAGGAAAGGTCTGTGCCGATACACGCCACAGCTCATATACATAAACGTTGTGTGTAAGCATAAAAAAACCTCATAATTCCATAAAAATTTGAATAAATTATTTAAATATAGACCTCTATCGGAATTCTTATTCAAGGAATTGTTTTATCAAGAACTTTATTTTGCTTCTTACGATGAACTTAATGACCCTTTAGATTTAAGTGCAAGAATCGAATTTACATCAAAGGATAGAGAAGCAATTGAATATTTAATTTGGTTTATTTTCAAAACCCAATTTGATTTTGACAATCTTCAAAACACAAATGAAAAAATAACGAAACTTCTAAAGTTTAATAAAGACAAGAATGCTCAAAATTTATTAATTGAAGATATTTTTAAAAATGTAAATGAAGCTCTTATAAATCAAGATAACATTTGGACATATGATATTATAAAAATTATAAATGATTCAATAAAAAACACAAAAACTGACATAGTATTCGATTCTCAAAGATTTAAAGAAGAATTAGAAAGATTAACAAATAAGTTTTTAAAAAATAGTTACGTTACTTGTTTTTCAGAAACAAATGATGATTTCTTAATGTGGTCACACTATGCAAGTAAACATAGTGGTATTTGTCTTGAATTTAATCTTGAAAACGGAGGAGCATTTCCTTACGAAAGAAATCATAAACGAGAAATTGACAGAGAAAAATACAAGAAAAGAATGTCGAAATGGGATACTTCATCTTCAATTTATTGGGATAGAATTAGAAAAGTAAGTTATGAAGATGAGCAACCATTTATCAACTTTTACAATTTTGCTGTAGTTTTTGAAAACGAACACGATTGTGATTTAATTGGACTTTCTAAATCTTGGACTCATAAATATGCTCAAGAATTAGAATGGGTTTTTTCAACCAAGACAAAAAGTTGGAAATATGAAAAAGAATGGAGAGCCATTAAAATTAACTTTGATAACCCAAAAGAACCCGAGGAAAGAATTAGACATTACCCAATTGAATCTTTGTCATCAGTATATTTTGGAATTAATACACCAAAAAAAACAAGAAACAGAATATATAAAACATTGAATAATAAGAATTCAGAAATTGAGTTTTTTGAATCTAAATTAAACGGAACTAATTTAATTGAATTTTCCTATTGGGAATTTCAAGAAGAATAAAGCCTACACACAACAATGGCTATAAGTAATTGCTTGTTCTCGCCTACTTCTGAAAATCCTCGCGGATTTTCAGTTTGGTGTGTACTTGCAAAGTTAAGTGCTAAACCACGCAACTACTCATAGCCGAGACCGTTGTGCTTCATTATCAGAAACCGCTAACCAATGATAAAATTCTTTAGAAAAATTAGGCAAAGACTACTTTCTGATAACAAATTCAGTAAGTATCTGATTTATGCCGTCGGAGAGATTATCCTTGTTGTTATCGGGATTTTGATTGCTTTGCAGGTCAACAATTTAAATGAAGTTCGAAAATCAAATTTGGAATTGAACAAAATAAACCAAAACTTGATTCAGGAATTTGAATCTAATCAAAAAGCTCTAAATATAGCATTAGGTGGATTGAAATGGACAAAACGTGGAGGTTTAAAAATACTCTCAATGATGGGGAAATCAGAAAGTGAACTGAACCGTACAAATATTGATAGCTTGATAGAAACCTCACTTTTTTGGCCAACTTGGAAACCGACTAATTTTGTCTTAAACGAACTCAAAAGCACAGGTAAATTGTCATTAATTAAAAATAATAAGATAAAGGAACTACTTTTTGAATATGAACGACAATCTGAAAATGTAAATGAATGGAATAGACGTATGGAAAAAAGTTCGCAGGATATTGTTGATTACATCAAAAATTATGGTTCATTGAGGAATGTAAACCATAATCGAATATCAATTAAAAAGTCTGATTTGGATTTTAACAATATTAGTTTCTTTAATGATTTAAAATTTGAAAATCAAGTTGATGAGAAAGTACTTTATTCGCAATTTTTGGAAAATGTTTATGCAGAAACGGATAAATTAATCAGTGAAATTTTAGAAGAAACCAGAAAATAACGAAAGCACAACAAAGAACTGAGGTAAAAAACAACATATTTCTTCATTAATTTTTGACATTATTATTCTAGGCTTACAGATTGAAAGATGGATCTATAAGCTGTTTTTTTATTTAGATTTTGGTTATTT
>NZ_JBANCF010000033.1:0-2100 GCF_038742595.1 Aequorivita flava
TGGACGACAACGCTACGGAATGCTATGCCGTTGGAAGCTTTGACCTGGTGGTGAACAGTGGCCTTCCGATAACCGATCCCACGCCATTGGAGTTATGTGATGATTTAGGTGAGGAAAACGATGGGATGACTGCTTTTGATCTTACCCAGAAAAACTCGGAGATAACCAACGGCGTGCTTACCCAGGGCGTAACCTACTTTTTAACCGAAGAAGACGCGCAAAACAACGAAAACCGTATCGATCCCGATACCGCTTATGTGAATGTGGACCCCAATGGCAACCCTGTTAATCCGCAGGTGCTTTACGTACGCGTGGAGGACGGCAACAGTGCCTGTGTTTCCTTTACCACCCTTACCATAAGGGTGATCAGCAATCCGAACCCGGTAACGCCGGACCCTATTGTACTGTGCGACTATAATGTAATAGTACCCCCGGGGCCCTATGACGAAGTGGAGCTGTTCGACCTTACGGTCCGCGAGGCACAGATACGCAACGGGAACAACTGGACCCTGGATTATTATGAGAGCTATGGCGATGCGGTAACGCAAACGGATGCCATTCCGGCAGCGGATGTTACCGCCTACCAGAACACGGGCAATCCACAGGTTGTGTACGTACGCGCCACGAGCCCTACGACAGGCTGTTTTGAGATAGTGGAACTGGAATTGATTGTGGAGCCATTGCCGGACGACAGTGCGACAGTGGAACCTTATGTGTACTGTTCGACCGATGGCACCGAGATAGGGGTCTTTGACCTTACCACCAAGATCGGCGAGATATTGGGCGGCCAGCCGGCCCCGCCGATGGAGGTGAGCTTTTACCTGACCGCGATCGATGCTGAGAACAGCACCAATGCCATCACCAATGTTACGGGCCACCGCAATATGGATGCGGGCAACAACCCGATAAACCCACAGACCATCTTCACGGGCATCACCAATACCGAGACCGGATGCTATATCGGCGGGGTGCAGAGCTTTGAGTTGATCGTCCAGCCGGGAGCCGTTGCGGTAGCGCCTGCGGAACCCTTTGTGATATGCGACAACCTGATGCCCAGCGACGGCTTTGCTGAGTTTGACCTGGAAGATATGAGCGACCAACAGGTCGTTGACCTTCGCGCGGGGATCTTGGCTGGGCAGGACCCGGCGGACTTCGGCATTACCTTCCACGAGACATTGGAGGGCGCTGAGGCGGGCACGGGGGCCATTGTGTTCCCGTACGTGAACATCATCAACCCGCAGCGCATTTATGTGCGCGTGACCAACCAGACGAACATCTATGAGCCGAGCTGTTATTCTGTAGTGGAAATGATATTGAAGGTAGAGCAGCTTCCCGATGTGGTGCTGGCCGACCAATACCGTCTCTGCGTGGACGGGAACGGCAACCCGATAGCGGCTGAGGAGGGCGGGCCCTCGCCACCGGTCATAGACACGGGCCTTGACCCGGCGCTCTTTACCTTCCAATGGGAGCTTGACGGGGTGATCGTCGCGGGGCAGACGGGCCCATCGATCATAGCGCTGGTACCGGGCACCTATACGGTGACCATCACCGAACTGTCCTCTGGCTGCCAGAGCACGGCCACCACCACGGTGATCGTTTCCTCGCCGCCCGAGACCTATGGGGCGGTCCTTGTGAACGGCGCCTTTGCGGAGGACCACACCATCGAGGTGACCGCCACCGGGCAGGGGACCTACCAGTACCAATTGGACGACGGCCCCTTCCAGGACAGCAACATATTCGAGGACGTGTCCCCGGGCAACCATACGATAACCATCCGTGATGCCAACGGCTGTGGCAGCGTGACCTTCGATGTGGGGGTCATAGACTACCCGCTGTACTTTACCCCCAACGGGGACGGCTACCACGACACCTGGAACATCATCGGCATAGCCAGTGGCGACCCTACGGCAAAAATATATATCTTTGACCGCTTCGGAAAACTGCTCAAGCAGCTCAGCCCGTTGGGCCAGGGCTGGGACGGTACCTTCGGGGGCAGGCCCATGCCATCGAGCGATTACTGGTTCCGAGTGGAGTACACCGAGAACGAGATCCCAAAGGAATTCAAAGGACATTTTACCCTAAAACGATAAATAGAAATTA
>NZ_JBANCF010000034.1:0-2067 GCF_038742595.1 Aequorivita flava
TCCCGGACCCGACGAACTTTTTGAACAGCACCAACCCACAGGACATTTACATACTGATAGTGGGCAACGGCACGGGCACCATCCCCCCGAACCCGAACATCAGCGAGGGCTGTTACGACATTGTGACCCTGACCCTTATCGTGGACCCGCGCCCTGCGGACCTGGGCCCCTTTGAGATGGCGCTCTGCGATGATGAGCTGCAGGGCAGTACCCCGACCGATGAGATCTCCACTTTTGACCTTACCAGCCAGGACATCCTGGTGAGCGGCGGCGATCCCACCATTACGGTGGAGTGGTTTTTAAATCCGGCCGATGAGGCCGCGGGCATCCCGATCCCGAACCCGACCACCTTCCAGAACACGGCCACCCCACAAACGGTGATAGGGCGTGCGACCTCGGAGTTTGGATGCAGTACATTGGTCACTTTAACATTAACGGTATTGCCGAACCCGAACCCGAACACGGCCCCGGACCCGTTGGAACTTTGTGACGACGACGACGACGGTATCGTGGGCGGATGGGACCTGACCCTGGCCGATAGCGATATCATAGCGGGGGAGCCAGACGTATCCGTGACCTATTACGAAGATATGGGCGATGCCATAGCGGGAATTCCGGGCACGGAGATAACGATGCCCTACACCAATATAATACCCTTTGTTCAAACGGTATATGCCCGAGTAGAGAAGAACGTCCCCCCATCTACGGTAGGATGCTTTACTGTCGTTGAGTTAGAGCTCCACGTAATAGACCTTCCCGATATGCCCCTTATGCCGCCGTTCGCGGACCCCTTTATAGGTTGCGACGAGAGCGGCAGCGGTACGGCCATCTTCGACCTGACCCTTCAGGACGACGGTGTGCTTGGCACCCAGAACGCTGCGGACTTTTTGCCCATTAGATATTATGAGCTTGAGGCCGATGCCGATGCGGGCAATGCCAACTTCATACCCAATCCGGCCACCTATATAAGCGGGGGCGGCACAACGATCTGGGTACGCCTGGAGAGCCGCATCACCGGTTGTGCGAGGGTTACACCATTTGAACTGGAACTGGAACTGTTCCCAACCATTGGTGCAGGAAACGATCTGTCCAAGTGCGATGATGAAATAAACGGCAGTACGCCTACCGATGGGCTATCCACGTTCGACCTTACGGTAAACACGCCCTTGATCACCCTTGGCGACCCGGGCCTTGATATATTTTACTACGCTTCGGCAGCAGATCAGGTAAACAACAACCCGATTGCAAACCCTGCGGCCTATCAGAACGTGATCAGCCCACAGCAAGAAATATTCGTGACCGTCTACAGCGAGAACGGCTGTAGGGCGACCGGTAGCTTCTTTATCATCGTGGAGCCATTGCCGGTGGCGATATCGCCGGACCCATTTATCGCCTGCGATGCGAACAACGACGGTTTTGCACAGTTTGACCTGAGCACCCAGACCCCGATCATCACGGGGGGGGATCCGAACCTTTCGGTAACCTACCACCCAACGTTGACCGAGGCGCAGAACAACGGCATCCAATTGCCCAACCTGTACACCAACGACCAGATCTATCTCGACGTGCCGATCACCGATCCCGCGGACCCGGCCTATGGTACGGGCGGCGTTTGGGCACGGGTAACCTCTACGGCCAATGTCTGCGAGACCGTCGTGTCCTTTGCGCTGGAAGTGCATGCTTCCCCGGTGGCCACCGAGCCCGAGCCCTTTAGGAAGTGCGACGATGCGGTTGCCGATGGCTTCACCCTTTTCGATCTGACCGAAAAGGAGGCGGAGATATTGGGCACCTTGGACCCGAACGGATTTGACCTCTATTACTATGAGGACCTTGCCGATGCGCAATTGGCGGGCGACCTCGCGCTGACCGCACCGGATTATTCAGCTGCCATCCAAAACGCGGCGGCGTATACCAATACCGCCAACCCACAGGATATTTACGTGCTCGTGGTAGGGAATGCCAACAGTAGCATCCCGCCGAACCCCAACGGGGCAGAGGGCTGTTACGATATTGTTACATTAACCTTGATAGTAGATCCAATTCCGCTGGACCTTGGGCCTTTTGAAA
>NZ_JBANCF010000035.1:0-1815 GCF_038742595.1 Aequorivita flava
GTGGTAGGGAATGCCAACAGTAGCATCCCGCCGAACCCCAACGGGGCAGAGGGCTGTTACGATATTGTTACATTAACCTTGATAGTAGATCCAATTCCGCTGGACCTTGGGCCTTTTGAAATGGTGTTGTGCGACGACGAACTGCAGGGCAGTACCCCGACCGATGAAATCTCGACCTTCGATCTTACCACCCAGGACATTTTGGTCACCGGCGGCGACCTTACCTTAAGCGTACTTTGGTTCGAGACCCCGGCGGATGAAGCGGCGGGCAACCCGATCCCGAATCCGACAACGTACCAGAACTTTGCGACCCCGCAGACGGTGATCGGAAGAGTGACTTCAGAATTTGGCTGTTCCAATACAATTACCCTGACCCTAACGGTACTTCCAAACCCCAACGCGAACCCGGACCCGGAACCGATCGTTATCTGTGATGACGATGATGACGGAATCGTGAGCACCTTCGATTTAACGGATCGCGATGTTGAGATATTAAATGGCGAGACGGACGTTACCATTTTCTATTACGAAACCATGCAAGCGGCGATTGATGCTGCACCAGGAACCGAAATTGTAAGCCCGTATACAAACATAGTACCTTACAACCAGATTGTGTTTGCCCGCGTTACCAACCAAGTACCGCCAGAGCAACTACCGTGTTATACTATTGTAGAGCTGGAACTTGTTGTAGTAGCCTTGCCAGATGCGCCAGACGCTACCTTCCAAGACCCACTCTTTGCCTGTGATGAAGACGGCGATGGCACAGCCATTTTCGACCTTACCGTGCAGAATGATGCAGTTTATGGCGTACAGGACCCGGCGGACTTTGAGCCGGTCACCTATTACGAGAGCCAAGCAGATGCGGACCTCGGTATCAATGAAATAGATCCAGCGGATGCCTTCCAGAGTTCCGGACAGACCATCTGGGTCCGTTTGGAGAGCCTTGGAACGGGATGCGCGAGGGTAAGCTCCTTTGAGATAGAGATGGGCGACTTCCCGGGAACGGGTACTGCAGACGACCTGGTTCTTTGTGATGATGAAGTGAACGGCAGCACCAATGACGATGGTCTCTCAACCTTCGACCTGACGGTGAACACCCCTGTAATTACAGGAGGCGATCCCACGTTAACGGTGTACTATTACGCATCGCAGGACGACTTGGATAACGATATCCGTATAGCCAACCCTTCAGCGTACCAGAATATCATCAGCCCCCAGCAGGAGATTTTTGTGGGCATAAGCGGGCAGAACAGTTGTGGGGCGGCATTGAGTTTCTTTATAACCGTTAACCCGAACCCGGAGCCCGTGGAGCCTACCCCATTGGTAGCCTGCGATGTGGACAACAACGGATATTCTTCTTTTGATTTGGAAAGTAAGACGGCAGAGATTCAAGGAGGCGATCCAACACTTATAATTACCTACCACGAAAACCTATTGGATGCCAGAACGGGCAATTTTCCATTGGCCAGTCCGTATGAGAATATAGTTGCCTTTAACCAGACACTCTATGTACGTGCAGCATACGATAGCCCACCAAATGGAACAGGATGTTACACGATTGTAACCTTGGAGCTACTGGTAAGAGAGTCTCCAGTAGTACCACAAGACCTACCAGATTTAGTAGCCTGTGACGACAGTGGTTTTGCGGAGTTCGACCTTACCCAGCAAGAAACCCTAATTTATGGCAACCAGTCTCCAGCAGACTATACCCTTACCTACCACCTGAACCAAAATGATGCCAATACGGGACTGAACTTTATTGTACGGCCGGAAGCCTATACCAATATCAGCAACCCACAGACCATCTGGGTCCGT
>NZ_JBANCF010000036.1:0-1812 GCF_038742595.1 Aequorivita flava
TCGCTTCGCCAGTTGCAAAGTAATCCGGTACAATATAGAAAATGTTGCCTGGTCCTGGATCTACTGTTTGGTCTGCAGGGCAAGTAAGCACCGGAGCCAATTTGTCAACCACGTGAACTTCAGCCACACAAGAGGCAAGGTTACCGCTTGTATCGCTTACAAATACAGTTACCATAACTGGTGTTCCTATATCTGCGCAAGTTACGGTTGGCACATCTACTGCAATAGTAGCAATGCCACAAGCTTCGTTTATGTCAGAAAGCAAACTATAAGGATCGATAGTGGTCGTACCATCTGGTCCTAGTTCAATTTCTACAACGTTACCCGTGCTAACACCTTCGTAATCTATTTGGAAGTTATCTACACCGGCACCCCAGGCCCAGCCGCCTTCATCGTCGTAAGTAAAACGAACTTGGAAGTCAGCGTTCATATAAGCGGCCATATCTAAGGCTCCTGAATTGGTCGGATCGGTATCTACATCTACAAATAGTATTTGTTGCCAAGCTGCGCCATCGTATACTTCTACAGTTAAAGTACCATCACCTGCAAATTCCTGCAATGCATAATCAAAAGAGATGGATGCCGTTACAGCCGCAGAGATGTCGTACACTGGAGAAAGAAGTGAAACTAAGTTAACCTCACCACTACCTGCCGCATCGTCATCAAAGATCGCTGCGTTTGTAGGGAAATCGCCGCCTATTGGCATATCGCCCGACCCGAAGGCCCAGTCTGCAGAACCTGAAGTAACTACGGTAGTCCAACTCGTTGGTATAGTAGCATCTTCAAAATCTGTTAATTCTGAAGTAATGTTTGCAACGCCACAAGTAATAACTGGCGCAATGTTATCTATAACATTTACTACCGCCATACAGGTAGAAGCGTTTCCACTGGCATCGGTTACGGTTACTTCAATGATGTTCTCGCCCAAATCTGCGCAAGTGAAATCTAATCCAGAGCCTGCACCGGTAGTATAGTGGATGGTTCCGTTAAAAACACGAGGTGCAAATATAGGAGTTGTGAAAGGTGTGTTGGAGGCAGCACCTAAACTCATTGACATATCGGCATTGGAATAATTTTGATTGCTTCCATCACCATTGGTGTAATAGTGTGAATGTCCGCCATCGAGAACTAAAGCCATCCCGTAAGTAGTGTTTGCACTCAACATCAAAGGAGTTGCCAAAACAGCATTTGAAGGTGCATCTAAGCCGGCTCCTGTTCCTGTTGCGGTTGCGGCTACAGCTCCCCAAGCACCAGGATTGGACTCATTACCTACATATGTGCCCACAAGCGTATAAATATCTAAAGTAAACCCTCCCGGATCGGCTGTATTTATATCAATTTCGCTCACTTCCAAATCGGCTGCTCCAACAGTGATGTCAAAATAAACCGCTCCTCCTGGAGATCCATTATTTCCAGAAGCAAATAGAGAGGTCAATGATCCTGCTGTTCCACCGCCGGTACCACCAGCGGTAATTGTGTATCCACAAGCTTCGTTTACTCCGGTAACAAGATCGTTAGGGCTAATTGAAGCCACACCGTTTACATCAAGGAAAACATCCAATCCACCGCCAGCGGCAGCTTCATAGGTCAATAGGAAGTTGTCTACACCAGCTCCCCAAGCCCAATCGTCTTCATCATCATAAGTATATCGCACTTGGAAGGCTGCATTTACAAACGCAGAAACATCTATGTCGCCCGTGTTAACAGGATCGGTATCTACATCTACAAATAATATCTGTTGCCAAGCAGCTCCATCCCATACTTCAGCTTCAAATGTTCCTGAACCTGCAAAATCCTGCAATGAATAATCAA
>NZ_JBANCF010000037.1:0-1306 GCF_038742595.1 Aequorivita flava
CTTAAGTTTGATTTTCACTAAATAAGTTAATTTTAAGTATTAATCAGAAAGAACAAAAGAGCGGAGTAAGGTTACTATATACGGTGAAGCTTTAGACTTCGACAACATTGATAATCCCCGCTCTTTTACTACTTAAATCACGTTCAGTTCTGTGAGGCCTAGACCTCGTTTTCAAGTTGTTGTGACCCAAGTAGCTGGTTCTTTCATAAAATCAGTTCCTATGAATAAATATAAGGAAACTTTCGGAGTTGACATCAGTAAGAATGTCTTTGATGTATTCGGTAGTACCAGTGGCCACAACCAGTTCAATAATGATGAAAAAGGATTTAAATCTTTTTTGAAGATACTTTCTAATAATTCAATTGTAGCTATGGAAGCAACGGGTTACTATCATTATAGGCTTGCACAGTTTCTTTACAAAAACAATGTGGCGGTGTCTGTTGTAAATCCTTTATCTGTAAAACGTTTTATACAGATGAAGCTTGCCAAGGTAAAGACCGACAAGAGTGATGCAAAAGCCATTTGCGAGTATTCCCTCGCCAATGACGTTCCACTTTACAATGCCTTTACAGATGTACAGGCCGAGTGCTTGCAACTGTTTCGTTTGATGGACAGTTACCTTAAAAAACGTACCGCTACTAAAAATAAAATGCACGGTGAGGAAACCTTGGGCATCCCGTCAAAGTTCGTGTATCGTTCATTAAAGCGCGATAAAAAACACTTGGACAAAGAGCTTGCTGGAATAGAAGAACGCCTGCTTGAATTGGTGAGGCAAGAGCAGCAACACCAGCTAACGCTTTTGCAGACTGTTCCTGGCATTGGAGCCAAGACAGCTTTGTTTTTAATTGTGGTAACCGATGGCTTTTCCAAATTTGAAACGGGGGCGCAGCTTTGCAGTTATGTGGGCATCACACCTACCACTAGGGAATCTGGAAGTAGTGTACGTGGTCGTAGCAGAATTAGTAAGGTTGGCAATAAGAAACTCCGCAATCTATTATTTCTATGCGCCTTCAATGCCTGTAAGTACAACAGGGCGTGCCAAGCGCTTTATCAGCGCATCGTAAATAAAGGGAAGAGTAAAAAGCTCGCGCTTATTGCGGTTGCTAATAAACTTTTGAAACAGTGTTTTGCTATCGCAAAATCAGGCCTACCATATGATGCCGATTTTGTTTCAGTACTTGCAGAAAAATAACCAAAATCTAAATAAAAAAACAGCTTATAGATCCATCTTTCAATCTGTAAGCCTAGAATAATAATGTCAAAAATTAATGAAGAAATATGTTGTTTTTTACCTCAGTTCTTTGTT
>NZ_JBANCF010000038.1:0-1281 GCF_038742595.1 Aequorivita flava
GTTGATACTTTTGACTGTTCTGATGTTGGCGACAACAACGTTATTTTAACAGTAACCGATGTAAACGGAAATACTTCAACTTGTACTGCCATTGTAACTGTTGAAGATGTAACTGCACCAACGGTAGTATGTCAAGATATTACAGTTGTACTCGATGCAACAGGAACTGTAACCATCGCAGGAATAGACGTTGACGGCGGAAGCACCGATGCTTGTGGCATTGCGAGTTATGATTTAGATATGGATACTTTTGATTGTTCAAATGTTGGCGACAATATTGTAACCCTTACGGTAACCGATGTAAACGGAAACTCGGCAACTTGTACCGCCACGGTAACAGTAGAAGATAATACGAGTCCGGTATTAGTTTGTCAAGACTTTACATTAGAACTTGGTGCAGATGGTACTGCTATTCTCGACCCAAGTGATGTGATAGCTTCTAATGACGATGCTTGTGGAATCTTTACTTCGGCCGTAGATATTACCGATTTTGATTGTTCAGATATTGGTGCGCCAGTAACGGTTCAGGTGTTTACAATTGACGTAAATGGCAACCTTGCATCTTGTACAGCAGAGGTTACTGTGGTAGACAACCTTGCACCGGTAATTACGTGTCCTGCAGACCAAACAGTAGATCCAGGACCAGGAAATATATTCTATATCCTTCCAGATTACTTTGCAACGGGTGAAGCTACAGCAATTGACAACTGTACAGATCCAGTTACAATTACAACACAATCGCCAGTAGCAGGCACGCCGCTTCCTGATGGAGTACACACTATTACTTTCACTGCAACCGATGCATATGGTAATACAAGTACTTGCGAATTTGAATTAACTGTTGAAAGCGTACTTGGTGCAGAAGACAATCACCAAAACCTTGGAAGCGTTAAAATGTATCCAGTTCCAACCAACAATATTTTAAACATCAGCAATCCGCAGAGTTTAGAATTGGAAAGACTGGAAATTTACGACCTAAGAGGTAGATTGGTACAAAGTGCAGACCTTCGTGGAATGGGCAATGTAAAAACTATAAACGTAGATCAACTTGCAGCTGCTTCTTACTACGTAAAAATTAAAGGCGCTAATGGTGAAATAACCATGAGACTTATAAAGGAATAGTAATTATTTGTTAGTTTATTTTGTAAAGCCGCCTAGGGGAGTCTATTCAATTAAGTGTGTCAATTTATAATTTAATAAATTAGACATATGAAAAGTACAGAAAGTAATTTAGATATGGAAGCTCTCATAAAACAAATGGGCGAAGAGCTTCGATCCGGC
>NZ_JBANCF010000039.1:0-1150 GCF_038742595.1 Aequorivita flava
AATAACCAAAATCTAAATAAAAAAACAGCTTATAGATCCATCTTTCAATCTGTAAGCCTAGAATAATAATGTCAAAAATTAATGAAGAAATATGTTGTTTTTTACCTCAGTTCTTTGTTGTAAGCAGTGTTTTATTTTATATATTCGTTGTCTAATTTAAGTTATTATGTCATTAAGCAAAAATATTATTTATGATTCAGATGGTGTTAAAAAGTCAAACTTTAACTTTCATACAAAACAATTAGAAATCGTAAGTGTCAATTTAGATGATTTTAATTCTCGATTAGGTTCTGACATAAAATTGAACTACAATCATATTTGGAACGTATTTTTATTAGAGTCATCAAATCAACAGTACGGTAGTGTTTTTGTTAGACATATTTCTCATTGTTTAGCTTTTCATAATGATAAAAATTGGGAAGAACCTTTCTTTATTCAGAGGGATTTATACCACATTAAAAACACTATGATTAATTTGTTTTATCACATAAAAGACGACGTAGAGTACTTTAAACAAAATGATGAATTAAACTCCGAACTTAACTTATTTCTCAAACGTTTTGACAACAACTACTATCCATTAGGTATTTTATCAGATAAAGGTCAAGAATATTACTCACAAGAATGTCAGAAAATAGTTGATAAATTAAAATCTGTTCTACACTTATTAGATTAACCATAGATTATCCTTGGGTCAGGGTATTGGTCTAATTTAATTTTAACATACTTTTTTATTTCGTCAGTATTTTTATTTGGGTCTTTCGGGTAAAACTTTTTTGGGTTTTCCCATAACTCTAGTTTTATTTTAAAAGGAAAGTTAGATTGTAAAATCTCTCCATCTAATTGTATTATTTTAGAGTAAAGTTGCTCAAATTCTTCTCTTATTTCAGTTGTCATGCGTGTTGTCTTACATTGCTTACAACGTGTTTGTATATGAAAAGTAACGTGTAAAAATACGTTAATTTTCGGGTTTACGTTGTGTTTTTTATTTGCCGAAATTTTAGGCTCGGCAATTACCTAGTTATTTTTTATATACGTCTTAAGTTTGATTTTCACTAAATAAGTTAATTTTAAGTATTAATCAGAAAGAACAAAAGAGCGGAGTAAGGTTACTATATACGGTGAAGCTTTAGACTTCGACAACATTGAT
>NZ_JBANCF010000040.1:0-1114 GCF_038742595.1 Aequorivita flava
CCATATCTAAGGCTCCTGAATTGGTCGGATCGGTATCTACATCTACAAATAGTATTTGTTGCCAAGCTGCGCCATCGTATACTTCTACAGTTAAAGTACCATCACCTGCAAATTCCTGCAAGGCATAATCAAAAGAGATAGATGCCGTTACAGCTGCAGAGATATCATAAACTGGAGAAACAAGTGTTACGAGGTTTACTTCACCACTACCTGCCGCATCATCATCAAAGATCGCTGCGTTTGTAGGGAAATCGCCTCCTATTGGCATATCGCCCGACCCGAAGGCCCAGTCTGCAGAACCGCTGGTTACCACAGTAGTCCAACCCGTTGGTATGGTAGCATCTTCAAAATCTGTTAATTCTGAAGTAATGTTTGCAACCCCGCAAGTAATAACTGGCGCTATGTTATCTATAACATTTACTACCGCCATACAGGTAGAAGCGTTTCCACTGGCATCGGTTACGGTTACTTCAATGATGTTCTCACCAAGATCTGCGCACGTAAAGTCTAGGCCAGAGCCTCCGCCGGTAGTATAAAGTATATTTCCGTTGAATACTCTTGGTTCAAAACCTCCGGTAAATGGATAGCCCATTCCGCGACCTTCGTAAAACTCAAGGTTGGCGTCAGAAGCAAACAGGTTTCCTGTTGTTGTACCATTGGTGTAGTTCATACCACCATTTAATGTGGTTACGTAGAAAGCTACTCGTTCACCAGCAGCTACTGTAACCCCTAAATCAAGGTTTAACGGGGTTGGTAAACCATCACCTGCAGAAGTAATACCTGCGGCTGTGTCTAACAATGTCCAATCGCCAGGATTGGTATGCGAACCTACCCAAGTACCTGTTTTGAAATATACTTCAATATCATCGGTTATTCCGGTATCAAGGTTTACATCAAAAGAGTCGATGGTAAGGTCGTTTATAGCCATAACATCAAACATAGCACCGTCAAGTCCGTTACCACCTGCAAAGGTTGTAGTAAGGCTTTCGCTGCTTCCACCGCCGGTACCACCAGCGGTAATTGTGTATCCACAAGCTTCGTTTACTCCGGTAACAAGATCGTTAGGGCTAATTGAAGCCACACCGTTTACATCAAGGAAAACATCCAATCCACC
>NZ_JBANCF010000041.1:0-1067 GCF_038742595.1 Aequorivita flava
AGACATCAAAGAACCGTCGCAATGGGCGGGGGCGAAAAAATGTCCTTAGCTCTTCTGGTGGGCTGGAAATTTTTTCGCCGCGTGACCGCAATGGTACGTTCGAGCCCCAAACAGTAAAAAAGCGACAGCGCAGGCTTGATATGGATCTTGACAAGAAGATTCTGTCCCTTTACGGTCGCGGGATGAGCTACCGTGACATTCAGGACCAGTTAAAGGAAATGTATGATGTTGAGCTGTCCGTAGGCACCCTGAACGCAATAACCGATAAGATACTTCCAGATATATTGGAATGGCAACAACGCCCCTTGGAGAGCGTATATCCAGTAATGTGGCTCGATGCAATGCACTTCAAGGTAAGGGAACACGGAAAAGTTGTTACAAAAGCTGTTTATAATATCTTGGGAGTCAATCGGGACGGAGAGAAACAGGTTCTGGGGATTTATTTTGGTGATAATGAATCCAGTAGTTTTTGGAGAAGTGTCCTTCACGAGCTTAAACAACGTGGTGTCCAGGATATATTTGTAGCCTGTATTGATAACCTAAGCGGTTTTGGCGATGCCGTTGAGGATATCTTTCCCCAGACCGATGTACAGTTATGTCTGGTACACCAAATGCGGAACAGCATAAAATATGCATCCCACCTTGATGTCAAGCCTTTGGTAAAGGATCTGAAAAAGATATACACAGCTCTGAATGAACAAGCGGCCGCTCAATATCTGGTACAAGCTGAGGAAAAATGGGGAAAGAAGTATAAAGTTATTTTTAGAAGTTGGAACAATAACTGGGTCAGACTGACCAATTTTTATAAATACCCGCCAGCACTCAGAAGAGTAATCTATACCAACAATCCCATTGAAAGCTACCACAGAATGGTACGCAAGACAACAAAAACAAAAGGGGCTTTTACATCAGAAAATGCAATTGTAAAACAATTGTATCTTGCAACAGTAAATGCACAGACTAGATGGAATGGAACTATGTTTGCATGGACATCCGTGAGAAGAGACCTCGTAGATTATTTTGATAACAGATTTTTAACCGATGACACACTTTAATGAACACTCCCC